>JASHPG010000035.1 GCA_030038275.1 Candidatus Acidiferrales bacterium
TTGGACGCGACGCGCAAATCTCTCCGCCCAGCAGCTTCGCCAGTTTTTCGGCCATCGGAATATTTTCTGGCGCTTTGATGCCGCGCCCGACGGAAACCAGAATCGGGGCCTGCGTCAGATCGACCGCCTGCTTCGCCTCGCGAAACCTTTCGAGCGGCTTTGTGCGAATCTGCTCTGGCTTGAGCTCTACGCTCACTGGCTTCACCGGGGCCTTTCCGCTCGCATTTTTCGCTGCTAGATCGGCGCGGAACACACCCGCTTGGAACGTCGCAATCCACGGCGCCGCGCCCGTGAACACCACATCCGCCGCCGTGCGCCCTTGAAACATCTGCCGGACGAAAATCAGTTTGCCGTTTTCATTCCGGTAGCCGATACAATCGCCAATCAGCCCTCTTTGCATCGACGCGGCCAACTTCGGCGCAAAGTCCCGCACCTGGTACGTGTGGGGCAGCAGCACCAGATCGGGCTTCGTGCTTTCGATCACGTGACGCAGCGCGATTGACAATCCATCTGGTGTGTATTTTCCAAGTAGGTCGTGTTCGACGACCAGCACCTCATCAACGTGATATCCTGCTAGTTCGTCGGCCAGAGCCGCGACGCCCTTACCGATGACTACGGCGGATACCGAGCTACTCGTCTGTTTCGCGATCTCCAGCGCCGCCGCGAGCGTCTCGAAACTCACACGGTTCCATTGCGCGTCGTGCTGCTCGGTTATGAGAAGTATTTTCATCGATTTCACGGCTTCCCCAGAAGGAAGATCCTTCAGCCGCTTCGCTCCTTCAGGATGACGATCCTTGCTGGGTCGTCAAATCACTCGCGCTTCGTGCCGCAGTTTTTCCAGCAGCTTTGCGGCGGCTTCTTTCGGCGAGCCAGTGATGAATTCCGTCTTCTTCGCCTTCCGGGGCACGTAAATCCGCTCGATCTTTTCCGTCAGCGCATCCGGAACGCCCAGCGAGGCGCGCTCCACCGTCGCAATTTCTTTCTTTTTCGCCGCCATGATGCCCTTCAGTGTGGCGTATCGCGGTTTGTTAATGCCAGACTGAATCGTTAGCACGGCCGGAAGCGCCACTTCCACCCACTCGAACCATCCCGCTTCGAGTTCGCGCTTGAGCTTCATGCGTCCATCGAGAACTTCGATGGCCATGATGATCGTTGCATGTGGATGCCCCAGCAATTCCGAGATCAACACGCCCGTCTGACCGAAGCCTTGGTCGTCGCTCTGCAAGCCGGTCAGAATCAGATCGAAATTTTCTTTTTGCACTGCCGCGGCCAGCGACCGCGCGGACGCCAGCGGATCGAGCTTGTAAAACTCCGCGTCAGCGACGTGAAGGCCGCGATCCGCTCCCTTGGCCAAAGCTTCCTTGATAGTTTGCTTCACGCGTTCCGGGCCCATCGAAATCGCTACGACCTCGCCGCCGTGCTTTTCCTTCAGCCGCAGCGCCTCTTCGAGAGCGTACGAATCCGGCTCGTTGGTTTCGAATCCGATGTCCGATTCACGAATCCATGTTCTGGACTCGGCAATGGTGAGCGGCGCGTCTTTGGCGGGAACTTGCTTTACACACACGCCGATTTTCACTTCAGCCTCCAAAAGCAAAAGCGTACTGCAACGTTCTTCTTAACGGGTGAGCCACACGCCGATCCTCGGCAGCGCAGCGCCTACTGTTGCCAGCGCTTAAAGATTAGCGACGCATTCGTGCCACCAAAACCGAACGAATTCGATAGCGCGTACGTCACTCCCGCTTTGCGCGCCTTGTTTGGAACGTAATCGAGGTCGCATGCCGGATCGGAATGCTCCTGATTGGTCGTCGGCGGCAAAATCTGATCGCGCAGAGCCAACACGCTGATGCCTGCTTCAAGGCCACCCGCGCCGCCGAGCAGGTGCCCGGTCATCGATTTCGTCGAGCTGATCGGCACTTTCTTTGCCTGCTCGCCAAACACGCGCTTTAGCGCCTCCGTCTCAATAGCGTCGCCGATCGGAGTCGAAGTTCCATGGGCGTTCACGTAGCCAATGTCCTTGGGCGCGATCTTCGCGTCCTTCAGCGCCGCCAGCGACACGCGATACCCGCCGTCGCCGTGCTCCGCCGGCTGGGTGATGTGATGCGCGTCACCCGACATTCCGTATCCGACGACCTCGGCCAAAATTCTGGCGCCGCGCCGCTGCGCAAACTCCAGTGACTCCAGAATGAGGACGCCCGATCCTTCTCCTACGATGAATCCGTCCCGCTCCGCGTCAAACGGACGCGAGGCGCGCTCCGGCTCATCATTCCTAGTCGAAAGCGCGCGCATCGCCGCGAATCCGCCGACGCCCATCGGCGTGATAGCCGCTTCCGCCCCGCCGGCAATCATCACCTCAGCATCGCACCGTTGAATAATCTTGAACGCGTCTCCTACTGCGTGCGCCGAAGCGGAGCACGCAGTCGCCGTCGCGGAATTTGGACCCTTTGCGTTATAGCGGATCGATACATTCCCAGACGCCAGATTCACAATTGCCGCGGGAATGAAAAAGGGAGAGATCTTGCCGGGGCCGCCATGTAGGTATTTCGAGTGTTCGCGTTCGATCACATCGAATCCGCCGATGCCCGATCCAATGAAAACGCCGGTCGCGTCCGCCACTTCGGGGCCAATTTTCAATTCCGCCATGCGCATGGCGAAATCCGTGGCCGCAAGCGCCAGTTGGATGAAGCGGCCCATCTTCTTTAATTCTTTTTTATCCACCCAGTTCAGCGGCTCGAAGCCCTTCACTTCTCCGGCGATGCGGCAGTCGAAGCCAGTCGGGTCAAAATGCGTGATCGGACCGATGCCGCTTTTGCCCGCGAGCAAATTGGCCCATACTTCCTCGGTCCCGATACCGCATCCGCAGACCAGTCCGACACCCGTGACGACCACTCGGCGGCTCAAAGATTGCTTCTCCTATTGGGATGGAACCGCGGGCGGGACTTGGCTGCCATACCTCGCGGCCCGCCCGCCTAAGGCGGGACTGGACTACTTGCTTGCTTTGGCGTGCTTATCGATGTACTCGATCGCGTCCTTCACCGTGGCGATTTTCTCGGCATCCTCATCCGGAATCTCGATGCCGAACGCTTCCTCGAAAGCCATGACCAGCTCGACCGTGTCGAGCGAATCGGCGCCGAGGTCGTCCACGAACGAAGCGCTGGGAGTTACTTCCCCTGCATCTACTCCGAGCTGCTCGACAATAATCTGCTTCACGCGTTCTTCAACGCTGGCCATTCGAATTGTTCCTCCGATATCGTTGCCTGAGACCCCAGGACTGAACCTTAGGCGGGGGGCTGCGCCCTAATTTAACTTGCCCATTCTATGCGCCCCTCGCAGCGCGGTCAACATTTGCCGCATTGAGGTAGTGTGTGATTTTGAATTTGACACCCGCTGGACAGGATTTGGCTATGATGGCATCATCATTGCACGACGAAAAAGAAAAAGGCAAAAACGTCGAAGAAACGACGGCAGGCAACGCGTGAGGATGTGAATCAAGCCGCTGCGCGAATTGTCCGGGAATCTACGAAGGATCCTAATTGATCGAGGGGGATGCCATTGCGCTGGCGGACTTTGGCGAATGCAAGCCTAGGTCTGACAAAATGTCGTCATATTTACCGGACAATACCATCTTCGTGAAAATCTCGTAAGGGTCATTTTTATCCCCCTCCTTCCGCAGGGTTTCAGAGATAAAAACAATACAGACCTTTCGCTGCTGAGATGATGCGGCCCAACAGATTCGGTGCCTGCCCTTTTTGAGCCTAAAGAACTTCGAGAGCGGACCAGAAAGTCCGTATCTCTTGTTCACGGGATCGCGTGGGATGATGATCTTGATGGCCTCTTCGACAGTGCGAAACGCGGTATGGTGCGCGCTCGTATTCTGCCCTCTAGCCTCGGCGTCCGTCATTTTCTGATACAGCGTTTTGTACACCTCGAACGCCGATTCGGTAAAATCTACGTCGTAGGGTGCAGAGGACGCAAGGGACGCAGGTTCCGTCTCCGCTTTAACTGGTGGCCCCGCAGCCCTCTGACGCCCGCTACGACGCGCTGGCATCAAGTTACCCTTTCTTGGCTAGCTCGGCTTCCACTTCCTTTAGCGAGCGAACCCGACCGCTCTGCATATCCTTGATGCCAGCGAGCAGACCCTTAAGTTCTTCTTTCTCGCTGAGCAATTCAAGGGTGTTGAGAACCGACATAAGCTGCTCCTGCATAATCAGAAATTTCTCGTAGCGGAGCAAAACAGCCAGAGGCGTATTATTGTCCTGGATGACAAAGGTATCCTCTGTCTCCTTAAGTGTGGTCGCGTTTAGCTCGCGGAGTTTACTGACTCCAACGTGTTTAATCGTTGGGTCAATCACTGGGTACATCACTGCGGCGCTCATTGACCCCTCCTTCTCTTGACCCCCCAACAAGATATGGCTCTCCTGTGGAACTCCAATTACCCCTCCCCACAGCCACAAAGTAGCATAGCAGCAGTATGTTGTCAATAGGGAATAACGTTATTTTGCCATAGTATTATGCATGTTGTTGACGATATATTGCTACTTGGTGTACAATAAGAGACATGAATAGGGCGGCGAAATTAAAGCGAATCGCTATTGTTTCCGCCCTCGTTGAAGGTAACTCTCTGCGTGCTACGGCTCGCATGCGCCAAGCGGATGTACACACCGTCATGGGGTTGCTAGAGGATGTGGGCCGCGCCTGCGCCGAATATCAGGACAAAGCCTTGCGCAACTTAATAAGCAACCGAATCCAAGGCGATGAAATTTGGTCTTTCTGCTACGCCAAGGAAAAGAACGTGCCCGAAGAAAAGCGCGGGCGCTTTGGATTTGGCGAAGTGTGGACGTGGATTGCGATTGACCCGGATACGAAGCTCGTTCCTTCTTTCATGGTGGGAGATCGTGGCACGGCTGCAGCACGGGCGTTCATGGAAGATTTGGCATCGCGGCTCAAGAATCGAATTCAGCTACGACAGGCGGCCATCGCGTGTACGTGAACGCTGTCGAAAACGCATGTGGAAGCGACGTGGACTACGCGATGTTGGTTAAGCTCTACGGTCATGTTTGAGACATATCGGAGATCATCGAGATGTTAGAAGAGAAAACCAAAGTTGCTTGATGGAGTTAAATCCAAAACGGAGAGGGGGTGAGGTTATGGCCAGCGAAATGCTTCGGGATCAAGTATTCCGCAGAGCCGGTGGCAGGTGCGAGTGCACGATGAAAATCTGCTCGCACCATACCGGCCACTGCACTGCTGTATTGCGGGGCGCATGGGAGCTCCACCGGATTACGGCCGGTGGTCCTTATACGCTAAGCAATGTCGTCGGGATGTGTCAGACGTGTCACCGCAACACTCCGAGTTATGGCGTGGGTCGCCGGTAAACTCTCGGAGCAATTCCCTGAGGGCCGCTTCGACGCTAGGGACGGCCTCGGGCCGGATAGACAACTCACCAAAAATCGTCCCGCTCGGCGTAGTCTGAATTCTGACGTTAGCAGCATCGCCTACCATCTTCGCCAGTTCAGGAGCCATGTACCCTAGCACAAAATCGGCTAGATCGCGCCACGGATGTTCCCAATAACAGCCGTAGCGAAAGCAGACCCACGGCCCGGAATTATCACCACCTTGACAACTCTCCACGGTTTCTAGAGAAGGGAACAAGCTCAGCGCTTCGACGATTCCGCGCACTCCCGTGTCAACGGGAGCGTTTACTTTCGCCCATGTTTGCGTGTGGCCTTTCACCGGAGCATCCTAGATTCTATGTTCCGGCAGGTCGGTTTCCGCTGGAATCGGGTGATCTCCGTATCCAAAATAGAACCCCCAAATTCACACACTACCCGCTTTGATAGCTGGTTTTCGTGTTGTTCGCTTCGCTGTTACCCCATCCGCATTCCACCATTCACATCCAGCACATGCCCAGTAATGTACCCCGCCTCGTCGCTCGCCAAAAACACAATCGCCGCCGCTATGTCTCGATCCGTTCCAAATCGTCCTAGTGGAATCATCTCTTTCATCTTGTCCTTCAATTCCTGCGGCAGCGGATTGGTCATCGGCGTCTCGATAAATCCTGGCGCAACGGCATTCACTGTAATTCCACGCGATGCCACTTCCATTGCCACTGCGCGCGTCAATCCGATCAGCCCCGCCTTCGACGCCACGTAATTTGCCTGTCCGGCGTTGCCCGTCTCGGCCACCACCGAGCTGATGTTGACGATTCGTCCCGACCGCTGCCGGAGCATTCCCGGAAGCACCTGCTGGATGCACAGATGCGCGCCGGTCAGATTCGTTCGCAGCACCGCCTCCCAATCCTCCAGCTTCATTCGCATTTCAAGCATGTCCTTGGTGATCGCGGCGTTGTTCACCAAAATATCGACGCGTCCAAAAGCGTCCAGAACTTGCCGGAAGGCGCTTTTGACGCTCTCCGCATTCGACACGTCCATTTGCACGGCGAGGGACTCGCCGCCGCTCTGCGTGATTTCGGCCGCGAGCACCGCCAATTTTTCGGCGTTTCGCGCAGTGATGGCTATCTTCGCGCCTGCGTTCGCCAGCGCCAGCGAAGTGGCCCGACCGATCCCTTGCGACGCACCCGTAACCACCGCAACTTTATCTTTAAGTGAAAACATGGCAGACGAAGCTAACTCAGGAACTTCACTTACGCAACATAGATCAGCGCGCTAAACGGAATTCGAAGACACGGGATTGGACGAACCGAATGTGGAGTGCGGTCTACACCGAGTCGAAAGGCAGGTTGACCGCTGGCTCGGTATGCGCGTATTGCCCCAAGCGTCGCAAAACTGCCAATTACGCTTCCGTGATTTCCGCTCGCGCCGCGCCAATCTTGTCCAGCGTTGCCTGCACGCTCGCGGAATCTTCGGCCTGGAAGCACCGCACGGATCGGTCGATCTGCCGCAGTAGGCCAGAAAGGACCTTGGCCGGACCAACCTCCACAAAAACGTTTACGCCTGCGTCAATCATCTCCCGCATCGACTCCACCCACCGCACGGGCGCGGTTACCTGGCGAAGCAGCGCATCTCGCGCTTCTTCGCCGGACTGGATTGCCTCCGCATCCACGTTTGTGGCCACCGGGAATCGCAGCGCTCCGAATGTCGCCGAACGCAGATCCGGCTCCAGCCGCTGCCGCGCCTTCTCCATCAGCGCGCAATGAAACGGCGCCGAAACCGGCAGCATCACCGCCCGCTTCGCGCCCGCTTGCGAAGCAATTTCCACCGCGCGTTTTACCGCCGCGGCCGCGCCTGATATCGCAATCTGCTCCGGCGAATTCAAACCGGCAGGAGAAACCACTTCCCCCTGCGCCGCTTTCTTGCAAATCTCCATGACGTCGGAAGGAGAAAGCCCCATGATCGCGGCCATCGCCCCTTCACTTGCGGGCACGGCTTCCTGCATGTAACGCCCCCGAGCGCGCACCAGCTTCACCGCCGCCGCGAATTCCAGGCTTCCAGCCGCTACCATCGCCGAATACTCGCCTAGACTGTGGCCGGCGGCGAAATCCGGCACGATTCCGCGCTTTTCCAGCGCGCGGTAGGCCGCCACGGACACCGTCAAAATCGCCGGTTGCGTGTTCTCCGTCAGTTTGAGTTGTTCCTCGGTCCCCTCGAAACAAAGCTTGGAGATCGAAAATCCAAGCGCCGCGTCCGCTTCTTCAAACACCGCCCGCGACTCGGGAAACCTTTCCGCCAGATCCCGGCCCATCCCGGGATACTGGGACGCTTGGCCCGGAAACAAAAATGCCAGCTTGCTCATGGATGTGATGAAAACCGCTGCTTAGCCGCGGGCGGGGAGTGCGGCGGCAGCGGAAAGCTCCTGTTCGATTTTTTCGTTCACGCGCGAGCGGCAAAGTTCGGAAGCTACGCGCATGGCGTTCTTCACCGCGTTCGCATTGGACCGGCCGTGCCCGATGATCGTAATGCCTCGAATCCCCAGCAGCGGAGCGCCGCCGTACTCGGAATAGTCCGTCTTCCTGCGGAGCGCGTCGAAGGCTTTTTTCGAGAGCGCGTAGCCAATCTGCGATGTGAGGCTGCTCTTGATCGCCTTTTTCAGCATTCCGCTGATATGCTCCGCCAATCCTTCACTAAGTTTTAGCGCGATGTTGCCGATGAATCCGTCACACACGATCACGTCAACATTTCCGCGGAAAAGGTCGCGTCCTTCCACATTGCCGGCGAAATTCAGTTGCGACTGTTTGATTCGCAGCGCCGCTTCGCGCGTCAGCTCGTTGCCTTTTACTTCTTCTTCGCCGATCGAAAGCAGAGCGATGCGCGGCTTCTTTACACCCCAGATCGCGCGGTAGTAAATATCGCCCATCACCGCGAACTGTTCCAGGTGCTCCGGTTTCGAATCGACGTTTGCGCCCACGTCGAGCATCACCGAAACTTTTTCCTTCATATTCGGAAACGCCCACGCCAGCGCTGGCCGGTCCACTGAAGGCAGCGTGCCGATTACGAACCGCGACACCGTCATTACCGCTCCGGTGTTTCCCGCGCTCACCAGCGCGTCGGCTTTACCGTCGCGCACCAACCGCGCCGCTACGTGCAGCGAGCTATCCTTTTTTCGGCGGAACGCGTGCGACGGAGAATCCGTCATCATCACGACTTCTGCCGCCGGAACCACGTCAACCGGTAGGTTCTCGTGCCGGTGCCGCGCCAATTCTTGCCTGACCGCCGATTCGATTCCGACCAACTGCACGGCTATGCCGTATTCGCGAGCCGCCAGGATGGCGCCTTCGACCTCCGCGCGAGGGGCATGGTCGCTCCCCATGGCATCGAGCGCAATCGTGGTCATGGAACTCATTCGGGTTCCGGCAAAACCCTGCAGGCGAGCAGAACTTAGGCTGACTTTGCCTCGGTGTCAATCACTTCGCGCCCATGGTAATACCCGCACTTGGGGCAGGCGCGATGAGGCAACTTTTTTTCGTGGCAGTGGGGACATTCCGCCAGAGAATACGGCTTCAGGTGGTCGTGGGCGCGGCGGCTGGACGTGCGCCGCTTCGAGTGGCGTCGTTTGGGATTTGGCATTCGATCTCCTCATGGCAGACCGCAACTGCGGCTGCCTTCGCACTAAGCTAAGCGATTAGTGTAACGTTTTATTGCTTTTTGAACCAGTCCTGCTTCAGGCGGGCCAATGGAGCGAGCCGCGGATCGGATCCGTTCTTTTCGCAGCGGCATTCCTCATTGTTGAGGTTTGCGCCACAGTGCGGGCAAAGCCCGCGGCAATCGCTTGAGCAAATCACTTTCATCGGCAGCGACAAATTTACCTGTTCCGCCAGCACATCGGCCAGGAACAGCCCGTCACCCTCAAAAAACGCGATCTCCGTATCATCCAGGTTCAGGTGGAGTTCTTCGTCCCGCGCGATTGACGTCATGGGCCGGTAAAAAAGATCGAAATCCCGGCTAATTTCCTCGACTACCGTGTCTAAGCAGCGCGCGCATACCAGATCGACCCGCGTGTGCAAGTTCCCAAAAATCCGGATCTGCCCGTCCACAAGTTCCGCCGTTGCACGTACTTCCAGCGGTTCGATCTGCCGGAACTCGCCAGAGTGGAAATCCAGCGTCCCCGGCGCATAGCTCTTCCGGATGCGCGTCTTGCGGAGAGCGAGTTCGTTTACATCTAGAAACATAAAATTTTGCTTTTTACGCCTGAAAAGCCATTATAGGTCTGGCGCGAGTGATGTCAAGGAACGCCGCCGCAAACTGTTTCCGCTGGTACCTAAGCGAAAACGACCTTGTTCGCCCGTTCCGCGATCACGTTTTGCCGTCCGCCGCTTTGCCCACTATCGCCCTGTGCTGCTTTAACAGAAACTGGTCCGTCATACCCGCGATGTAGTCGCAGACCACTCTGTGAACCGGCTCGCGCTTTGCCTGTTCGGCGTAATTCGGAGGCATATACGCAGGGTTCTCCAGAAACATCGTGAACAGCGCATCCAGCGCCGCCACCGAATGCTCCCGCTCTTCGGAAATAACCGGATTCGAGTAAAGCCTGGCGTTCAGAAAACGTTTCAAGCTCGACGCCGCCTGCGCCACACCGGCGGAAAAACCGGCCAACCGCTTCGGCTGTTTACGAATGTCCTCCACGGTTTCCGCTCCGCTGGCGTCCACTTCCTTTTGCGTGTTCTGGATCAGATCCGTGGCAAGCTGATCCAGTACCCGTTTCAGCGCCTCGTTGAATTTCAACTGCCTCCGCCCGTTCGGATGCCGCCGTTCCACGTCGGCGTAGGCTGAATCGAATGCCGGGACTTCCGCGCGCAATTCCTCGATACGCAAAAGATGCGCCTCGAATCCATCGTCCAGATCGGCCGTGTCGTAGGCGATTTCATCCACAAAATCGATTAACTGCGCTTCAAGCGGCGGACGTTCGTCCAGCAAATATTCCGTCAGCGCCGGATATTCCGCAGCCGAATAATCGCGCGAATGCTTCACGACGCCTTCCCGCACCTCGAACGTCAAGTTCAGCCCCGGAAAGTCCAGGTATTGCTGCTCGAACTGCTCCACGATTCGCAGCGCGTGCAGATTGTGGTCGAACCGCTCGCCAAACTCGCGCATGCGCCTGTCAAGAAGATGCTCGCCGGCGTGCCCAAACGGCGGATGCCCTATGTCGTGCACCAGCGCCAGAGCCTCCACCAGTTCCGCGTTCAGACGCAGCGCGCCAGCCACGGTACGCGCGATTTGCGTCACTTCCAGCGTATGCGTCAGGCGGTTCCTAAAATGATCGGAAAAGCGCGTGGTGAAAACCTGCGTCTTCGCTTCCAGGCGCCGGAAAGCCCGCGAGTGGATCACCCGGTCGCGGTCGCGCGCGTAATCGGTTCTGTAAGGATGCGGCTTTTCCGGATAACGCCGGCCGCGCGAACGGCGCACATCCATCGCGTATGATGCCAGCGGCATGGCGCAATTCTATATGCAGTAACGTGTCCGCGCCTATACGCACGTTAAGCCACTTGCTTAGGATGAGCGGTATTCAGCGGGTTTCAGGAAAGGGCAGGACGGTTTTTTACAGAGGCGCAGGCCCTCGCCTTCGCGAAAACACACCGCGCTTCACTTGGCGGCTGATATCTAAGACTTCGACGGCGGCAGCAGCGCCAGCGCCTCATCCGCCTGATCGGCGATAGGCGTGTCCGGGTAATCCGCCTTGATCTGCCCATACAGTTTCGCCGCTTGTGCCGGATTCTTCGCGCTATAGCAATTCGCCAGGGCCAGCATCACTTCTGGTTTTGGCACCAGCACGGACGTTTGCGTCAGCAGTTGCTGGTACATCTGTATGGCCTGATCCGTCTTCCCGCTCCGAGCGTTCAGCCCGGCCAGTTCGAACTTCGCCATAGACGCGACGTCCGCGTCCTTGCTGTTGGCCGCGCTATTCAACCATTTCTCCGCCGCCGCGTCGTTCTTCAGCTTTTCGTCGCTCAGCGCCGCGTAATACGCCGCCAGTTGCCCCGCGCGCGTGCGTCCGTAATCTTTGGAGATCTTTGAAAACGCCTGCTCCGCGTCAGTGAATTTCTTGCTTTCGCTGGTGTACGTCAATTCTCCCGGAGCCTGCGCCGGGCCTATCGGTGCCTGAAATACTTCCATCGCGCTGTTAAAGCTCGACTCCGCCCGCTCCGCTTGTCTCACGCCGTGCGTTCTCCAGCCGTAAACGCACGCCGCCACCACGATCGCCACCACCACCAGCACGATGGTCGATGTCTGGTGAGACAGCAGCGCCTCGGCGCCGTGCGCCAGCGTGTCGCGCACTTCGTCTTTTTTCAATTCCTTGCGTGAAATATGCTGTGGCAAACGAACACCTCAAGGGGAGATCAGGTAAAAATCGTACCACATCTCGCGCGCCAGCGCGTTTGCAAGCCGCCGGACGATGGCTCGCCGCTGCGGGCCCGGGCGACAGTTCACTCGAAAGCACCTGCGGGTTCTCCGCCTTCGTCACGCGGATTTACCCGGCGAGACGCCTCAACCACCGGTCCGCAAAACTAGAGGGTCCGGGGCTCGCGACGCGAAATCGGCCAATCCCGCCGCAGCGCGCACACCACAGCCCTCGGCGCGTCTCCTGAGACAAGCGAAGCGGGAAACTGAGGTCGAGCTCCCGGCGGGAACTCGGGACCAACTTACCGCGCGCTACACCTTGGTGACGTTTTCAGCCTGAAAGCCCTTCGGGCCCTGCTTCACCTCAAACTCCACCAGCTGGCCTTCGTTCAACGACTTGTACCCGTCCATTTGAATCGCCGAGAAATGGACGAATACGTCCTCTCCCGACTGCCGCTGAATAAAGCCGTAACCCTTTGATGCGTTGAACCACTTCACCACACCCTGTTCTCGAGCCAACGTAGCGACTCCTCTTTACATTGATCTCCCGATTCGGCTCCGCCCCGCCGGCTACGTCGCCGCGGAGTCCCACACGCATAGGATTCTCTGGCCCCGGCGCGCCTCACCGCTTCGGCGGCGGGATTCTGGCACAATCCGGATGCAGTGTCCAGCGCGCGTGCGTAAAAAAATCGCTCGCTCGGCGAACGTTCTCCGCTCCGCTATTTCCTTTGTGATTGATTACCCGAGGAGTGCTACCGGGTCTGCGCCCGTGAATTGCCGTTGTCGGATTTCCGCTGTGGCAGGATTTTGGCCATAACCAAGTCCGTCCCGCCGCCAGGGGCCCGCTGAATCGTGAACTCGTCCGTGAACGCCCGCATTAAAAATAACCCGCGCCCCGACGTTCTCAACAAATTCTCTTCCGCCAGAGGATCGGGAATATCCGAAATCTCGAACCCGCCACCTTCGTCCATGATATGGATCACCAGCTTTTCCGGCTCGAACTCGATTACCAGGGTGATCTTTTTTCGCGGATCCTGGCTATTGCCGTAGGTGAACGCGTTAATCGCCCCTTCGCGCACCGCCATCGCCAGTTTGTGGATGTCGTCTTCGCCGAAGCCTGCCGCTTCCGCCACCCGTTTTGCGATACCTTCCGCCAGATCCACGCTTTCGATCAGCGTGTCGAGCGTGACTTCAAGCCGTTGCGTTGCGATTGTCATTGGACTGGAGCGTCCCACCGCCTATCGGACTTATGCGGCACATATCCCTATCATAGCGCGTCTCAGCCGTCAATGCGCTTGGGTCACAAGGGGCTCCTCGGCTCACTACACAAGTTCCACTGCGGCGCGATGCGCTGCGGCTCGAAGCCCCTGATCCAACGTGGCGATTGGCAATCCTCCATTAACTGCTTCGAGCAAATACACCGCGTCGTAGGCTGAAACGCCGTAATCCTGCGCAAATTTCCGCGCTCTGCGCGTGGGGATCAACTCGGCACTAGATTCGAGAGCCTGTGCCAGATTGTCTATGTGCCCGAGGCAGATATCGACGTCAGCAGCCGACAGCACGCGGCGCCGCTGCGCAACGGCGAGTCCGTTCGCCACCTCTATATGCCAGAGCGCCGGCACTACACCACGGTCACCATCGATCAGCATTCCCCGTACTCGGTCGGCGTACGACGGCATCGGATGGTCGACAAACCAGGCTAACGTGACGGACGCATCCAGGACGAACCTCTTCACATGCGGCCTCCTTCGATCATGCGTTTCACTGTGAGGCCTTTGCGCGGTCGGGCCCGTTTGCGCACTTCTTCGATTCCCTTGAAGACGTCGCGTAGGTCCTGCTCTGGCCACGCTGGCACGATCAGGGCGGTCAATCTGCCGCGCCGGGTGATTCCAATACGCTCTCCCTCCGCGGCCATCCCTACGAGTTCCGAAAGCTTTTGCTTGGCCTCGAAAAGTCCCACTTTTCGCATGGCTTCTCCATCTAGATTATAACCTAGATTGAGAAATCCCTCACGCCCAATAACTCCGATCCAGCGTCCGGTATTGAATCGCCTCGCTTAAATGCTTCGGCTCGATCGAAGCCGCGTCTTCCAGGTCCGCGATCGTTCGCGCCACTTTCAAAATCCGGTCGTGCGCCCGCGCCGAAAGCCCCAGCCGCTGTATCGCCGTTTCCAGCAGCTTTTCGCCCTCCGCCGAAATCGCGCAATGCTGACGGATCAGTCTCGGAGGCATCTGCGAATTCGCGAAAGTCCTCTTCTCGGTGCGATACCGCGCCATTTGCACTTCTCTGGCTTTCACCACTCGCCCGCGCACCTTTGCCGATTCCTCGCTCGCTCCGTCGCCTCGCAATTCCTTGTATTTCACCGCCGGCACTTCCACGTGAATGTCGATGCGGTCCAGCAGTGGCCCCGAAATCTTCGACACGTACCTCTGAATCTGCGGTGGCGAACAATGGCACTCGCGCGTCGCGTCTCCGAAAAAGCCGCACGGACACGGATTCATTGCCGCCGCCAGCATGAATCGCGAAGGGAAGCTCACGGACACCGCGGCGCGTGCAATCGTCACGCATCCATCTTCCAGCGGCTGCCGCATCACTTCCAGCACGTTGCGCTGAAATTCCGGCAACTCGTCCAGGAAAACCACGCCGTTATGCCCCAGCGACACTTCCCCGGGCCTCGGAATCGCCCCGCCGCCGATCAGCCCCGCGTCGCTGATCGTGTGGTGCGGAGAACGAAACGGCCGCGTTCCCACCAGTCCCCGCCCGTTATCGAGCAGCCCCGCGATGCTATGAATGCGCGTCGTCTCAATCGCCTCTTCCAGCGACATTTGCGGCAAGATCGTCGGAATCCGCTTCGCCAGCATCGTTTTGCCTGCGCCCGGAGGCCCAATCAACAAAATGTTGTGGCTCCCCGCGCACGCCACTTCCAGCGCCCGCTTCGCCGATACCTGTCCCCGCACGTCTCGCAAGTCCACCGCGTACTCGCCCGATTCGTCCAGCATCCGCGACGTGTCCACCGCGATAGGTTTGAACGATTCCGGCGCGTTGATCAGGTCGGCCGCCTGTGGCAGCGTCTCCACTGGAAACACGCGCACTCCTTCGACCACCGCCGCCTCGCGCGCGTTTGCCGACGGCACTACCACGTTTTCGATTCCTCGCTCGCGCGCTGCCAGCGCCGCCGACAATGCTCCGCGCACCGGGCGCACTCCGCCATCGAGTGAAAGTTCGCCGAGGAAAACATACTGGTTGAGGGTCTTCCCGAAGAATTGTCCCTGGCAGCCGAGCAGCCCGAGCGCCATCGGCAAATCGAACGCCGAACCTTCCTTGCGCACGTCCGCAGGCGCCAGGTTTACCGTCACCGCTTGGTTTGACGGGAAATCGAAGCCGCAGTTTCGCAGCGCCGAGCGGATTCTTTCGCGGCTCTCCTTCACCGCCAGGTCTGGCAACCCGACTACGTTGAAGCAGCCCTGATACGCAGGGCTGACGTCCACTTCCACTTCCACCAGGTAGGCGTCGATCCCAAACACTGCCGCGCTGAATGATTTGAAAAGCATCTGCGGATGACCCCACCACCGCGCCTAACAACGTGGGGCACAGCATGCTGTGCCCATTCCCAAGCGTCCGGCCCTCAAGCGTTCAGTTTCATGCTTGGACTGGAGCAGGCTGTGCGACCGCCAAGTGCCGGCCTGAACGAAAAGCAGTTATGCGGTGGCCGTCTTCGGCGAGCCTGCCCACCGAAGACAAGCGCATTCTTACATGCGTCCACAGTTCCAAGGCCGCAGAGCGTATCTCAAAACGCTACGTCACGCTAGCGATACTGCACACCTCCGACGTAGTTTCCGTTGATTCCCAAAATGGGAAATCCTGCCGACCCGATCCCGTTGGGTGAATAAGCCTTCGAGTCGCGGATCAGCCGAAGGCAGCCCGGCCGGCTGATTTGCTTCTCTTGGGGAGGGTCAATTCCCAAACTGCGGAGGCGCGAATAGGCGTCGTTGGCGTATGATCGTGTCGCTAGCGTCTGCTGATCCGTAGTGCGTGGGCCGGAGGGCGGTTTGCGGTCTGTTATTTCGCGGGTGCTTTTTTGCGCTAGAAATCGGCTCTGAAAATTGGAGAAACCGTATGCGTAATCCATTCACGCTCCAAATCAAATCGCTCTTTGCTCTGACCAGCGCGTTATTGCTAACCATCGCCTGTGGTGCCGCAATCGCATTCGCGCATCCGCACCCGCAATCGGACGTGCCCTCCGCTGTCGCTAATCCCACTGTTCCGCCCGGCGCGCGTATTGACCCCACGCACGTCATCTATAAATGGTCCTCGCAGATCGAATGGCGCGGCCGGCCCGGCGGCCCGCAAATGGCGGCGCTGGTGGGCGATTCAAGAAAGCCAGGCTTCTACATCGTGCTGATGAAATTTCCTCCACACTTGATGAGTCATCCGCACTTCCACAAGTACGACCGCTACGCCACCGTCATCTCCGGCACATGGTGGGTCGGCACTGGGACAAAATTCGACCCCGACAAGATGGTTCCCATGCCCGCTGGCAGCTTCGTCACCGATCTCGCCGGTAAAGTCCATTACGACGGCGCGAAGGACGAACCTGTCGAAATCGAAATCTGCGGCCAGGGCCCCGTCACCATGACCCCCGCCGAAGCAAAGTAGCCGCCGAGTCACTGGAACGCAGAAATTCTTGGCCTCTTTGGTTCTTTGATTCTTTGCCCCTGTGTCTCTATGCCTCCGTGGCTATGCTGCTTGCAATAAATTCCTGGCCGTCGTAATTTCGCTTCCGCACTTTGCGGTATCGCAATCCATATCTATTCCGAGGTTTCCTCTCATGAAGGTTTACGAAATTTCGAAAACTGCCAGCAGCCTTGACGATCTGTACCTCCGCGAGCGCCCCGAGCCCCAGCCCGGCCCTTACGAAGTCGTCGCGCGGATGCGTGCCGCTTCGCTGAACTACCGCGACCACGCCATCGTCACCGGCAAATATCGCTACAATCTCGATCGCGATACGATTCCATGCTCGGATGGAGCGGGCGAAGTCGTCGCCGTGGGTGCCAAAGTCACGCGCTTCAAGCCAGGCGACCGCGTCGTCTCTACTTTTTTCCAGATTTGGATCGACGGCGTTCCGCCCAAAAACCGCTCCGCCCTGGGCGCGCCGATGGATGGCACGCTCGCCGAATACGTCTGCCTGCACGAAGACGGCTGGGTGGCCATGCCTCCGAGCTTCTCTTTCGAGGAAGCCTCGACGCTTTCCTGCGCCGCCGCGACCGCCTGGAACGCGGTAATGATCGCGGGGCGTCCGACGAAGCCTGGCGATGCGGTGCTCTCGCTCGGCACCGGGGGCGTCTCCATGTTCGCGCTGCAATTCGCCCGCGCGGCCGGAGCGCGTGTGATCGTCACCTCGTCGAGCGACGAAAAAATCGAACGCGCCCGCAAGCTTGGCGCCTCCGATGGCGTAAATTACAAAACTCATCCGGATTGGCCGGCGGAAGTTCAGCGCCTTACCGATGGGCGCGGCGTTGACTGCGTGGTGGAAAATGGCGGCGTCGGTACGCTGGCGAAATCCTATCTGTGTATCGGCTGGAGCGGCAAAGTTTGCCTGATCGGCGTGCTTGCGGGACCCGAAGGCCAGAACAATCCGCACGACCTGATGTTCAAGTCCGCTAGCCTGCACGGTATCAGCGTCGGCAGCCGCACCGTCTTGGAGCAGCTCATTCGCGCGATCGAGGTCAACCGCATCAAGCCAGTCATCGACAAGATATTCCCATTCGCTGACGCGCCCGAAGCGTTCCGTTACCAAGCCACGCAGGCCTACGTCGGCAAAATCGTGATATCCATCTGACCTTCGCGTGCAGGCGCATGCAGCGCAGCAATGAATGTGCCTATCGGCATGGATGCAGCGCGTGCGCGGTAGCTCCGCTCGATTCCGGCGTCCACAGGCAATACCGCGCTAAATCTTCGCCCGCAAAAACCGTCCCCAAATAATATTTCTTCACGCCTGTGACGAATTGCTCTCCGCTTCCCGCGCCGACGAAGTGAACCATCAGCACCGCTTTCACGTGTGCCTTTGTCACCATCTCGCCCAAATCTTTCATCGGCATGTGCTCCGTGCGCATGTGCTCGGCGAGCACGCCCTGATTCGGAACTCCTGGCGCCACAGCCCCGCCGCCCAGATCGATCACCTCCGAGACGAGCACGTCCGCTCCGGTCGCGAGTTTTTGCACCGGTTCGCTCGGCCCTGTGTCGCCCGTAAACACAATCGCCCCGTGCGGCGTCTCAAAGCGGTAAGAATAAGATTTCATCCGCGCACGATATTTCGCCGGCATCAGCCGGAAGTGCGTGTTCTCCGCCGCCGTCACGCGAATTTTGTCGTCCTGATAGACCAGCCCGTCGTGATCGATCTCATGCGCCTCAAACGGATCGACCAACGTGCTCGCCCCCAAGCCTTCCGCCGCAAACGTGCTGTACGCCACGCGAATGTAGTTGTACGCCGCGCTCACCAGCTCCGCCGTCGGCGGAGGCCCGTAAATGGTGATTTTCCGCGAACGGCCTCGCGGGCTGATGATCGTTCCGCCCGCCGTAACCATGGCGAAATCGTCGGTGAGGAAATCGTTCTGCAGCACGTCGGCAAGCCCCATCGTATGGTCCGGATGATCGTGCGTGATGAAGATCGTCCCGATGGCCGCGGAGTTTACTCCCGCCTCCAGCAGCCGCCGCATCGTCCCCACGCCGCAATCGATCAGATATGGCCGACCATCGACGAACAGCACGCTCGCCGATTCCGACCGCTCCTTCGTCAATCCCGGCCCGCCGTGTGTCCCGAGCAGCAAAATCACGTCGCCCTTGGCTGGTATCGGCTTCGCCGCGGGCGCGACCTGCGCGCGCAGCGCAGCCGGCAGTGTTCCAATGCACATCGCAAAGGCTGCTAAAGCCGCGACGGTCAAAACTTGCAAGCGAAGGGTCATCATCGCCTCCCAGTTCGCGGAGTCTAACATCGCGGCGAGCGCCATGTGGAGTGCGGGAGCTTGCTCCCGCTCTGCGGCGCGAAGGCAATCTCCGGCGCAATCGAGCGGTGGCAAGCCTCTGCCGCTGATGGAAGCCGCCGCACTCCGCGCGCCAGGAAATGTGCTACATTCCCTCGCGCGTCCAGCCGGCGCGAACCACGAACGAAGGCCATCAGCGCATGCGCGGAACTCTTCTCCAAGGCGCCACGATTCTCACCATGGACCCGCGCTTCGGCGACCTGCGCCCCGGCGACATTCTGATCGAAGACGCCCGCATCACCGCCGTTGCTCCGAAAATTGACGTGCAACGCACAGGCGCGCGCCTCGCCGAATCCGAAATCGAGCGCATCGACGCCTCCAACTTCATCATCATTCCCGGCCTGATCAACGCCCACATGCACACGTGGCAGACCGGCCTCCGCGCCATCTCCGCCAATTGGACGCTGCTCGAATATTTCCGCTGG
>JASHPG010000036.1 GCA_030038275.1 Candidatus Acidiferrales bacterium
GCGTTCGGCAACGATGATCACGCGAACGTCCTTGGCTCTGCGGACCACGCGCAAAATCAAGTCCGTGCCCAGCAACCGGTCCCACCCATTGTACTTCGGGCGGTTCACCAGAATCTGCGTGATCTGGTTGCGGCGCGCGAAATCCACCAGCGATTCCGCGGAGTCTTTTCCTTCGAGCGTTCTGGTGTCGATGTGCAAGGTGCGCGCGAAGTTCAGGTGCCGTTCAATCGCTTCCCGGTCCTCGGCGGAAATCTTCTGCCCCCCAGGCGGCATCACGCAAACGGCAAAGCATTCCGCGCTCAGATAGTCGGCCATGCGGCGGCCGCGCCGGATCAGGACCGCGGTGGATGGATTCGCGGTCACATGGATCAAAATGCGGTCTTGAACGGGCTTGTCCGAAAAAGGAATGGGCGTGAAGTGTTTGATCGGAGAGCTTTCCGGGATTTCGCGGATATCCAACTCGTGCGCCGTCTGCCGCAGAGCGAGTTCCCGCAGCGACGCGAGCGTCGATTCCTTAAAAAAGTTTTCCAGCGCCTGCTGTGCCTTTTCAGGGGCATAAATCACGCCTCGTTTGAGGCGGTTCAGAAGCGCTTCGGTGGTCGCGTCCACCATCACCACTTCGGCGGCGCTCTTCACCAGCCAGTCCGGCACGGTTTCGCGGACGCGAATGCCGGTGACGTGGAAAATCTGGTCGTTCAGGCTTTCCAGGTGCTGGATGTTCATGGTGGTCATCACGTCGATGCCGGCGTCGAGCAACTGCTGCACGTCTTCCCAGCGCTTGGCGTGGCCGAAACCGGGGACATTCGTATGAGCGAGTTCATCCACCACGCAGATCGACGGGCGGCGGCGCAAAATGGCGTCCTTATCCATTTCGCGGAGTTCCACGCCGCGGTATGTGACCGTCTGGTTCGGAATCATTTCAAGCCCAGCGGTCCTCGCAATCGTGTCCTTGCGGCCATGCGGCTCGAAATAGCCGATCGCGATATCTGTGCCCGTGCGCTTCAGTTCCTGCGCTTCTTCCAGCATGCGGTACGTCTTGCCCACGCCCGCTGCGTAGCCCAGGAACACTTTCAGCCGTCCTCCTTTTGCTGCGGGAGAATCGGCGGTGGAGTTCGGGTTACTGGGGATAGACGACGACATCGATTCCCTCGGCGGAACGCACTAGACGATCGACCCGGCTGCCCCAGAGTCTGCGCTGGATTCCATGACGGCTGCTGTGTCCCACAAAAATCTGCGTGATGCCTTTCTGTCGCGCGAATCGGAGGATCGCCTCGGATGTGTCGAAGCCGCTTAGAATTTCCACTTGAGCTCCCAATTCGCGCGCGTAATTCAAATTTTTCTCCAGAGTCAGCCGGTCTGCGTCGGAAAGCGAATGCTCCTGGACATACACAACGTGGAACTCGCCTTGAAATCGGTCCGCATTGCGGCTGCCGCTTTCGAGCATTTGCGCCGCATTCAAATGAGGACTGATGCAAACGAGAATCCGCTCTTGAACGCCCCACGGCTGCTCGATGCCGTGGGACCGCAGGTACGTTTCCAACTGGCGGTCCACGACCGACGCGGCAACGAGCAGCGCCAGCTCGCGAAGCCGCGAGAGCCGTTGGCGCTCAACGAGGAGGGCCGCGCGCTCCGGAGGCGCCAAGCCTGCGGATGGAGCTTCCGGCGCGGGCGTGTCCACGACGACGATCTCGTCGGCGCTGCCGTCCAGAAAGCCGCGAGGAATCGTGCTGTTTGCGCGCGATCCGGTGACGCGTTCGATTTCATCCTGCAGCTTCTCGAGATATTGCAAGTTGACGGTGGTGATAACGGAAATGCCGGAGTTCAGAAGCTGTTCGACGTCCTGCCAGCGATGGGCACTCGCGCCGCCTGGCGGATTGTCGTACGCGAGACCATCGATCAAGGCGACTTGCGGGTGGCGGCGAATTACAGCATCCACGTCGATGGATTCGGACTCGCCGGATTTCAACGTCGGAATGATTTCGAGCTTGTGCAAAATTTCCTGTACTTCGGGAGGGTACGCGGGCTGCAATGCACAGGCGACCACGTCTTCTCCGCGCTGCATGCGGCGGCGCCCCTCGTCGAGCATCTGGAAGGACTTGCCGACGCCCGCGGAGTAACCGAGAAACACCTTGAGCCGGCCGCGCCTGGCGCGGCGCTCCTCGAGCTCAATCTGCTCAAGCAACTGCTCGGGGTTGGGCCGCTGGGGTGAAGTCTTGGGCATTGCTGTGCCAAGTGTAGCGGGAGTGCGGGAAAAGGGGAACTGTCAAGGATGGTCACGACGCCACAACCAAATGGGATCCGTCGATGGTGAGGAGGGTCAGTCGATCGTGGCAGACATACGCATTCGACGTAGATCAGCGGGCCAGTTCGCTATGCCCAGCGCTGGCCCTCGCCGACTGCGATTTGCTGACTGGAAAACCGCGGTCCAGCGCGATATTGAGCTCCAGAACGTTGACGCGCGGTTCTCCGAGAAATCCCAAATCAGGACGCTGGGTGAATTTCGTTATCAAGGTTTTGACCTGATCCGCACTGGCGCGGCGCGCCTTCGCGACTCGCGCCGCTTGCAGTTCGGCATTCGCGGGGCTGATATCGGGATCAAGGCCAGAAGCAGAACCAGTGACCGCGTCAGAAGGGATGGGAACTTTCGGGGTGAACACGAGCGGGTTTTGGGGATCGTGGAAGGCGTCGATCAGTTTCGCGTCGTCGAGATTGCCTTGCGCGTCGCGGAAATGGTCGAGCGGGATGGAGGATTCATAGGGAATCCCGTTTTCCACGGAGTAGTGAACGACGCGATCCTCGATGCCGTCAAAACTGACGGTCTCTTTCCCTTTGCCATCGGTCGCGGTGGCGCCCAAGATGAGCTTGGCGCTGGTGGGGCCAAGATTCGATCCGCCCGATTGCGTGGCATCGTAGCCGTTCCCGGCGGAGGACGGCCGAGGATGGAAGTATTCGGGCCTGGAAAACGACTGTCCGATCAGGCTGGACCCTACAACTTTCCCGTCCACGCGGATCAGGCTGCCATTGGACTGATGTGGAAAAATCGCCTCGGAAACACCTGTCATAACAGCGGGGTAGATCAGGCCCGTGAGTATGGTGAAGGCGATGGTAAGCCGCAGTCCCGGTCCCAATTCCTTGATCATAATTCGCTCCTATGCGAGATGCAGCGCGACCAGCATTTTGTCGATTGCCCAAATGCCGGGAAAGGGCACGATGATGCCGCCCAGCCCGTAGATCAGAAGGTTGCGCAGGAGCATCTGGCCGGCGCTTACCGGTTTATAGCGGACGCCACGAAGAGCCAGCGGAACCAAAGCCACGATGATGAGCGCGTTGAAAATGACCGCCGCAAGCACGGCGCTTTGAGGCGAATGCAAGCCCATGATGTTGAGGTGATTCAGCTCCGGATAAATCGACACGAACATGGCCGGAATGATGGCGAAATATTTCGCCACGTCGTTGGCGATCGAAAAAGTGGTCAGAGAACCGCGCGTGATGAGCAACTGCTTGCCGATGGCGACCACTTCGATGAGCTTCGTCGGGTTGCTGTCGAGGTCAACCATGTTTCCGGCTTCTTTCGCCGCCATGGTTCCGGTATTCATGGCAACGCCAACGTCGGCTTGAGCCAGCGCGGGAGCGTCGTTGGTGCCGTCGCCGGTCATGGCGACAAGGCGGCCCTGCGCTTGCTCGTTCTTGATGTATTCGAGCTTGTCCTTCGGCGTAGCCTGGGCAAGAAAATCATCCACGCCCGCTTCCTGAGCAATGGCCGCGGCGGTAAGCGGATTATCTCCGGTAATCATCACCGAGCGGATGCCCATCGCGCGAAGGGATGCAAGCCGCTCCTTCATGCCACCCTTAACGATGTCTTTGAGGTGAATCACGCCGAGGACCTTGGGGCCGTCCGCGACCGCCAGTGGAGTTCCGCCATTTCTGGAAATGCGATCGGAAACATCGGTAAGCGATTGAGGGACCTTGCCTCCCGCGTCCGCGACGAACTTAGCGACGGCGGACGTGGCCCCCTTACGAAGTTGACGCCCGTCGATGTTGACGCCGCTCATTTTCGTGTACGCGGAAAAAGGAATGAACTGGGCTTCGTGTTCGGCGACTTCTCGCCCGCGGAGGCCGTATCTTTCCTTCGCAAGCACGACAATGGAACGGCCTTCGGGCGTCTCATCCGCCAAACTGGACAATTGAGCGGCGTCGGCCAATTCACTCTCGGTTGCGCCGTCCACGGGAATGAATTCGACGGCCTGCCGGTTGCCCAGCGTGATGGTTCCAGTCTTGTCCAACAGCAGCGTGTTGACGTCGCCGGAAGCTTCGACGGCTTTTCCGCTCATGGCCAACACGTTGTGCTGCATCACGCGGTCCATGCCCGCAATGCCAATGGCGGAAAGAAGACCGCCGATCGTGGTCGGAATCAGGCAGACAAGAAGGGATACGAGGACCGCAACCGTGGGAGCCGTGCCCTTTCCAATAGCTCCTATCGCGAACGTTGCATATGGAGGAAGAGTGGCAACCGCCATCAAAAAAATCAGAGTCAAGCCGGCAATCAGAATATTCAAGGCGATTTCGTTGGGCGTCTTTTGGCGAACGGCGCCCTCGACGAGGGTAATCATGCGATCGAGGAAAGTCTCTCCGGGATTGGAGGTGATGCGAATCTTGATGTGATCCGATAAGACCTTCGTGCCGCCAGTTACCGCGCTGCGATCGCCGCCGGATTCGCGGATGAGGGGGGCGCTTTCTCCCGTGATTACGGATTCATCCACGCTGGCGACGCCCTCGATCACTTCGCCGTCGCCGGGGATCAGATAACCGGCCTCGCAAAAAACGACGTCTCCGGCGCGCAACTTTGAGGCAGGAACCATCTCAAACTTGCCGTTGGGCAAAATCTTTCGCGCGATCGTATCGGTTTTTGTTTTGCGCAAGTTATCCGCCTGCGCCTTGCCGCGGGCCTCGGCCATGGCTTCCGCGAAGTTGGCGAATAGCACCGTAAACCAGAGCCAGACGGAGATTTGGATTCCGAAGAAGACACCGCGAACGCCGGCGAGGGCATCCTTGATGACGAAGGCGGTGGTGAGCGCGGCGCCCACTTCCACCACGAACATCACCGGATTTTTCGCCACCATTCGCGGGTTAAGCTTTACGAAAGATTCCTTGATGGCGCGCCGCAGAATTTCGGGATCGAATAAAGGCCTGGCCCGAACGCCCTTGGAGATAAGAGCAGCTTCGTCCTGCTTCGATTTGGGCTCCGGCTTTTTCTCCGGAGGGCTGGACATAGCGGTAGCCATCGTAGTTCCTCGCGTCCCCGTCAGAAAAGTTTGCCGCTGAGCATCTGGAAGTGCTCAACGATCGGCCCGAGCGAAAGAGCCGGAAAATAGGTTAAGGCGCCCACGATAATCACGGTGCCGATCACGAGAGCAACGAACAACCCTCCTGTGGTCGGCAACGTGCCGCTGGTTGTGGGAATTAATTTCTTTTTCGCCAAGCTGCCAGCAATGGCCAAGGCCGGGATAATGAACAGAAAGCGGCCGACGAGCATGTCGAGTCCCAAAGTGAGGTTGTACCAGGGCGTGTTCGCGTTGATTCCGGCGAAAGCGCTGCCATTATTGCCAGCCCCGCTCGAATAGGCGTAGAGTATCTCCGAGAATCCGTGGGCGACATTGTTGCCGATATTCGCCGCCGCCGCGCCCGCCGGGTTCCAGTATCCGTTCGCTGGGAACCGCGCAACCGAACTAAGCGCGGTGAATCCCAAAATTACAAACGAAGTGGCGATAACGGCGATGATCGCCATCTTCACTTCTTTCTGCTCGATTTTCTTGCCGATGTATTCGGGCGTGCGACCGACCATAAGACCGCCGATGAAGACCGCGATAATCACGTAGAGCAACATGCTGTAGAAGCCGGCGCCCACACCGCCGAAAATCACTTCATCCGTCTGAATATTGAAGAGAGGCACGAGGCCGCCGAGGGGAGTGAAGCTATCGTGCATGCTGTTGACAGCGCCGCAGCTGGCGTCCGTGGTGACAGTGGCGAATAGCGCCGATTCGGCAATACCGAAGCGGACTTCCTTGCCTTCCATGTTGCCGCCCGGTTGAATTCCCGTATAGCTGGAATCGATACCCAGCTTATTGACAATCGGATTTCCGCGCTGTTCGGACGGATAGCAGATGAAAACCCCGGCCAAAAACATGAGCGCCATGGCAGCGAAAATCGTCCATCCCTGGCGGGTATCGCCGACGGCCCTGCCGAACATGTAAGTCAAGCCAGCGGCCAGCGAAAAAATGAGGATCATTTGGACGTAATTTGCGAGCGGAGTGGGGTTTTCATACGGATGAGCGGAGTTGGCGTTGAAAAATCCGCCGCCATTGGTACCGAGCATCTTGATGGCTTCCTGCGACGCAAGCGGTCCCTGCTCGATCATCTGCGCGGCGCCTTCCAAAGTGGTTGCCGTAACAGGGCCCTTGAAATTCTGAATGCTTCCTTGCCAAACGAAGAAAAGCGTGGCGAGGATGCAAATCGGAAGCAGGATGTAGATCGTGCAACGAGTCACATCCACCCAAAAATTCCCGATGGTTTTGGCGGTGTGCCGAGCGAATCCCCGGATCAGCGCGACGGCAACGGCAATTCCGACGGCGGCGGATACGAAGTTCTGCACGGCCAGAGCCGCCATCTGCGTGAAATAACTCATCGTGGTGTCGGGCGAGTACGACTGCCAATTGGTATTGGTCATGAAGCTGACGGCTGTGTTGTAGGCGAGATCGGGCGTCATGCGGGTGGCGAACGAGGGTGCGTTGGGCGTGGAGAAGTGCATCGGGTTAAGCGGCAGGTGGCCTTGAAAACGTTGAATGACGTACACGAGCAGAAAGCTGAAGATGCTGAGCGAAATCAGCGAGGCCGCGTAGCGAATCCAGGACTGCTCTTCATCCTCGCGAACGCCGCAGATCCAATAGATCAACTTTTCGAGGGGACGGAAGATCGGATGAAGGAATGTGCGCTGTCCCTCGAAGACGCGGAACATGAAAGCGCCGACAGGCTTGGCGATCGCGAGTACGATCGCAAAGAAAACGACAATTTGAGCGATTCCGATCGGAGTCATTGCAGCCCTCAGAACTTTTCCGGCCGGATCAAGGCGTACATCAGGTACACGAATAAGCCGGCCGAGACGATCCCCGCGATGGCGTACTCCATCGAGATCCTCCTACATGCGCTCCGAAGCCTTAGTAAATCCCCAGAGAAGAACGAAGAAAATGATCGTTATTCCTACGCAGAACAAATCGAGCATCGCTTCACCTCGCGAGCGTGCACCAGCTTTCATTGAAACCGCCCGCTGAAAATCGAGTCCGAGCCGCTGGGCGTTTGTGGTCCATTTCTTCCAGCTGCGTTCCGATCCTGCACCTGTCGGAATAAACAGCGCATAAACGCATCCTAAGAACGGCATAAACCCTCGCGTAAAGTGCCGCAGAGATGCGCGGCGGCGCCTTGCACAGATCGAAGCGGCTCTCGCGCGCTGGGGTGAAAGTCCGAGTTATATGAGGGGAAAGGCTACTGCGGGAGGTGAAAGTGATAGCCGGCCCAGGCGTCAGTTATCAGGAACCGCGGCTTGGAAGGATCAGGCTCGATTTTCTTTCGCAATCGATTGATAAAAACGCGAAGGTATTCCAGCTCATCGCCATAGTCGGGGCCCCAGACCGCTTGCAACAATTCGCGATGAGCGACCGTTTTGTTGGGCCGGGCGAGCAAATACGAAAGCAGGTCATGTTCCTTGGCCGTAAGCCGCGAAGCGCGTCCGCCAACGGTGACTTGTCTGGCGGCCAAATCGATTTGCACTCCCTTGGAAAGAAGCGGCTGTAAGTCGGCTTGCCCGGGAGGCTGGGGCATCCGGCGCAGAGCGGCTCGAATACGCGCAAGCAGCTCCGGCATACTGAAAGGTTTGGTAATGTAGTCGTCGGCGCCAGCGTCAAGGGCCTCGACTTTTTCTTTTTCCGAGGCGCTCACGGTTAGCATGAGGATGGCAATCTCGGAGCCAGAGCGGATTAAGCGGCAGGTCTCGACGCCACCCATTCCCGGCATATTTACGTCGAGCAGCACCAAATCGTACGTCGCGGCGCGAAGCGCTTCGAGACCTTCCTCGCCGGTGCGCGCATCGTTCACTTGGTAATCATGGGAAGTCAACGTGGCGCGCATCGCGCGGCGAATCTGCGGGTCGTCGTCGATTACCAGGATCCTGCCGGCACTCATGGAACCGGAACGCCCTGAGCTATTGGCAATGAGAGAGAGAATTCAGATCCCCGTCCCGCGCGACTGGCGACCCAGATCTCCTGCCCATGAGCGGTCATGATTTCGCGGGCGATCGCTAGACCCATTCCGGCGCCCTTCAGATTTTTCTCGGCCTGGCCGCGGTAGAACTTTTCAAATATTCGGGCCTGCTCCTGCCGCGGAATCCCGGGACCTTCGTCCGCGATGGAGATCACGACGCGGGCGTCTTGCAGTTGCGCAACAACGGCGACCGGGCTCGTTGCTGGAGAATACTTCAAGGCATTTTCCAACAGGTGAGCGAGCACCATTTGGATGAGGTCCGCATCGACCCATACCGGCGGCAGATCGTCCGCGACAGAAATGTTGACGTCTCGGCCGTCCGTAAGCGGTTCCATCCGCCGAATCGAAGCCGAAATCAGCGAATCGACGAAGTGCGCGCGCCGATTCAGATGGAAATTTCCGCCCTCGATTCGCGCCAATTGAATCGCGTCGGTAACCAGTTTTGAGAGCCTGTCGGCGCTTTCGTCGGCAATACTGACCAACTCGCGTTGGGATTGAGGCAGTTCGTGGGCCGATCCGGTAAGCAGATCGGTGGTGATGGCTTTTATGGAGGTGAGCGGAGTCTTGAATTCGTGGGCGATTGCGTCGAGCAGGGTCGATTTGAGTTCCTCACTCTGCGTGGCGATTTCGGCGCGATTCACGGCTGCTTGTGAAGCGGCACGCTCCAGGCCGATGGCGACGAGATTCAGAAGCGAGTGAAAAGCAGCGTCTGACAACGAAGATCCCACGATGGCCAGACTGCCGATCGGCTGGCCGCCCAGGCGAACCGGCGCGATGCAAAGATTCCTTTTCTCATCGCGAAACGCGATCGACTGGGAAGCCGCGTCGCGAAGCTGATGTTCGATCTCGGGGCTCTCCTCCGCTTCGGCAAGCCGATAGGTAAGATTGTTTGCGCGGTCGTAGAGGGCGACGACCGGGAAGCCGAAAGCTTGGGCCACCCGCTGCACCACCTGATGCGCAATTGGCTCGCTGGGATCGGCGAGCAGCAAAGCATGGCTGAGCGAATACAGCTTCTCGATTTCCTGCTGGCGCGAGAGGGCCTCACGAGTGCGGCGTTTGGCTCGCGCGGAAAGTTGGCTCGCGGTAAGCGACGTGGCAAAAAAGGCGAAGAGCGCAATCCAGTTCTGGGGATTTTCGATGGTCAGCGCGCCAACCGGCGGAAGAAAGAAATAGTTGAAGCAAAGCATCGCGACGACCGAGGCAACCGTTGACTCTATCAATCCGCCAGCCGCTGCAATCACGAGTATGGCGACAAGGTAGAGGAAGCCGGCCGTAGTGGCATTCACATGCGAATACTTAAATGAGACGAACGTAACGGCGAGGACGAGCGCCAGCGCAGCCAAGATACGGGCTGCAAGCACCGCTGCGTTTTTGGCTAGTGAACGCAATAGGAGGCGCGATTCTGGAAGAGCGGGCGCGATTGAAGGCATAGTCGAAGTCCCAGAAACCTACGAACTATCGAAAGCATACTCCAATCCAGGCGAAAAACACGGCTACGGCCGGATCTTGGGGTACGCTACTTCAGGCTTGATCAGGCTTAGAAGCGGAGCTGCCGGAGCGTTAATTCGAAGAAGGTAACGCTATTCCCATCGCGTGGGCTAGGTTGCCGGACGAGAAGCGCCGTACCAGCTTCGGCGTGGTAGAATGCGCGCAATCGATACGCAAATGTCCGACTTAGCCCAGCTCGGCCTTGAGGTCAAGTCTCCAGACGGATCGCAGGCGCTCGTTCGCGTTGCGGAATTGCCGTTTCTGATTGGGCGCGGAACTGATTCCGGAAATCATCTCCCGCTCTCCGATCCGCGCATATCGCGGCGGTGCTGCGCCATCGTGGCAGATCCGGACGGATGGTACTTGGAAGATCGCGGCCACCATCGCGGGGTTTTCGTCAATGGAAGCAAAATTCACCGAGCGCTGTTGCGGAGCGGCGACGTAATCACCTTCGGCATCGACAACTCGTACGAAATCGCCGTCCGATCCGACAGTAACGAAACCACCGTTGCAGGCTTATTGACGCGAATGGGGCAGATGCCAGGAGTCGAGGAAGGCTCGGGCGGCCTGCACAAATTGAATGTGCTGCTACAGGCCACTTCCCTGCTTCATTCCGATCTGCCACTCGATTCGATTCTGGGCACCATGCTCGATCACGCGATCGCGATCACGGGCGCCGATCGTGGGATCTTGTTCGAGGCAGATTCGGCCGGCGCGCTTCGCACACGGTTGGCTCGTAACAAAGGCGGCGTAACCGCGTCACCCGCGAGCATTGTTGCCAGTCAAACAGCGCTACGGCAAGCGGTGGAGCAAAGGTCGAGCGTGGTGACGGAGGACCTCAACCGAGCCGAGGCCGCGTTGCAAATGGCTCAAAGCATCGTCGCGCAGTCGCTCCGCGCGATCGTGGCAATCCCTCTGTACGCAAATTTTCACGCGGATTCAAAATCGGTTAGTGGAAATTCTCAATTGCTGGGGGTGATTTACGTGGATTCGCGGCGACCCACGGCGTTTTCAAACCTCGACCGGCAAATTCTCGATGCCTTAGCCGCTGAAGCCACCAGCGTGCTAGACAATGCGCGGCTAGTGGAACGAGAGCGACAACGGCAGCGCATGGAGCAGGAGCTGAATATCGCGCGCGAAATCCAACAGGCTCTGATTCCTCATGGATTTCACGATTTCAATTATCTCGCCGTCGCGGGTATTCATACCCCCTGCCATGCCGTAGGAGGCGATTACTTTGACGTATTCCCGTTGGACGAAAGCCGAACGGCGCTTCTGGTGGCAGACGTGTCGGGAAAAGGTCTCGGTGCGGCCTTGCTTACAACGATGTTGCAAGGGGCTTTTTCAGGGATGACGATCGGCACGGAGCCCGTTCGCTTGATCAGCCATATGAACCGGTTTCTTTGCGAACATGCGGAAGTTGGCCGCTATGCCACCATGTTTTTCGGAATCCTAGATGCACAAGGCAAGCTCATCTACATCAATGCCGGTCATCTTTCGCCGCTCGTGATCCGCCAGGCGGGAATCGCGGAGCTTACGAACGAGGGATCGTTCCCCGTTGGCCTGATACCCGAGGCAGATTACGAGGCTAAAACCGTAACGCTGGAAAGCGGAGACACACTTATCCTTTTTAGCGACGGGGTGACGGAAGCGATGAATTTGGCGGAAGAGATGTTCGGCTCAGACCGGTTGCGCGAAGTGCTGGCGGGCCAAAGAGAAACTCGTCTCGAGCAATTGCAAAAATCCATCCTAGATTCCCTACAAAAATTTATTGGCGGCGCGAACCAAGCCGACGATATCACGCTGCTGATCGTCCGCTATCGTGCGGCAGCAGACGCTGCCCGCGTCAAATCCAGCACGGATGTATCCGTTCGCTAAGCGAGGTACTTGCAGTTGCCGTCCTGGCCATAAGCTTTACCCACATCATGCGTTTCAGCGCGGGGTATATTTTGGAAGTAAATCGTGCGGGATATCGAGAAGCGTCGAATAGGCAGCGTCTTTTTCAGAGACGATCGGATTCGAAACGCCCCACCGGATATTCAACTCCGGATCATTCCAACGAATTCCATGCTCATCGCCGGGAGCGTAATAATCACTGCATTTATAGAGGAACTGCACGACGCCTGTTAGCGCGACAAATCCGTGCGCGAAACCCGCGGGAATGTGGATCTGGTTTTGTTCGCTTGCGGAAAGAATGATGCTCGTCCACTTCGCGAACGCGGGAGATCCCGAGCGGATATCGACGGCTACGTCAAGAGCTTCGCCTTCTATCACGCGGCATAGCTTCGCCTGAGGGTGCCGCAGCTGGTAATGCAAGCCGCGCAGGGTGTGCTTCACGGATCGAGAATGATTATCCTGGACGAAAACGTCGTGGACTCCAAGCTCCGCGTATTTCTGGACGTGATACGTCTCCATGAAGAAGCCGCGCGCGTCCTGGAAGACCTTGGGGCGAATCTCCAAGACGTCGGAAAGGGACGTTTCCAACAGTTGTAGTCCACTGACGATCGCAGCCGATTTTGCACTCACTGGAATTGCCGCCAATGCCGAGGAATCTTCGGCCGATCGTTTAGTTTGCCGTTGGCTCCGGCACGCGACCGGCGATATCGCGCAGCGAACTCTCGCGCTGCTCGTAGTACCGCTCGTAATAGCTGCGATAATTCCCGTCGCGCACGCCGGCGAGCCAAGCATGTTGCGTCTGATACCAGTCGATCGTCTGGCGCAAGCCGTCTTCGAGCGCGACTGAGGGCCTCCAGCCCAGGTGCTTTTCGATTTTTTCGCAGCGAAGGGCGTACCGGCGGTCGTGGCCGGGGCGGTCCTTTACGTAGTTCAGCAGCGACTCAGGCCTTCCCGTTAGCTGCAACAAGCGGCGAGCCATCGTGAGGTTATCTATAACATCGAGACCTCCAATGTTGTAAACCTCGCCGATGCTCCCACGCTCCAGCACTGCCAATATTCCCCGGCAATTGTCCTCCACGTGCAGCCAGTCGCGCTGCTGCTGGCCATCTCCGTAGATGGGCAACGGCTTGCTATCCAAGGCGTTGGTGATCATCAGAGGCAAAAACTTCTCCGGGAATTGATAGGGACCGTAATTGTTGGAGGAGCGCGTTATGACAGCCGGGAAATTGTACGTACGGACGAAAGAGCGCACGAGGAGGTCCGATGCGGCTTTTGAGGATGAATACGGGCTGCTCGGCTCGATCGGCGAATCTTCATCCGCGAAAGCGCCCGGACGCATATCGCCATACACTTCGTCCGTCGAAATGTGGACGAAACGTTTCACTCCCAATTTGCGGGCGACTTGCAGCAGAACGAATGTGCCTTTGACGTTTGTCTCGATGGACGCAGCGGGCTCGTAAATGCTGCGGTCCACATGCGATTCCGCCGCGAAGTGGACCACCGCGTCACAGCCTTCCATTGCGGATTCCACGGCAGTCGCGTCGCAAATGTCGCCCTTTACGAACTGGTAGGACGGATCGTTTGCTACGGACTCCAGATTTGCGAGATTGCCAGCGTAGGTAAGCTTGTCGTAGTTCACGACCGAAACGCCGCGACGAAATGCGAGGACATGCCGAATGAAATTCGAGCCGATGAAACCCGCGCCGCCCGTGATCAGGATTCTCGCGTCATACATATAAATTCCGATGACCGCATAGTTGGACCTGGGATTCTTCGGCTTTTCCTCTATCCCAACGACCCGGTCTCCGCGAACTTCGGCCACTCCGAACTGCTGCGCGTCCTGAACTCCTTCAGGAGAATCTTGGCGCCTTGCTCCTGCCGCTTAAAGCTTCTAACGGCATGAGTGACGTTGCCTTCGATGATGTTGTCTCCCAAGATCACGCAAATTGGTTCGCCAGCTGCGAAAAATTCCGCCAAACCCAACGCTTCAGCGATTCCGCCTTCGCCTTCCTGGTAAGTGTAATTCAGGTGCTTCAATCAGAAATCGCGACCGTTGCCCAATAACCGCAGGAAGTCGCCCGCGTTCTTCCCGCCAGTAACCAGAAGGATCTCCTCGATCCCGCATTCATCAGCGTCGAATCGGGTAATAAGCTCTAGGCTTGTAGTAGATCGGCAGGAGATGTTTATTTGTGACGCGGGTCAACCGATTGAATTGGCTGCCCGTTCCGCCGGTGAGGACTCCACCCTTCATGTTGCAACCCTCCCCTTATGTGGGTTTTTGATCGGGACGCGTCCGAATCCGACGCAAGGATTCTCGCCAACAATGGCTGGGTAGCGCAACTCCTCGGGTAGCAGACGCAGCACATTACAGGTAGTCCAGCGCATTTAATCGGCCAAAAACGGCCTTTTGCGGTCTGGTAATCCCGCCTAAACCCTTCATAATCAATGTGACGCAATAATCGTGTCGTGGAATACCGGGTACTTAGTGCGTCTAAAATGGACAAAAAGTTCCAACTGATGCCAAGTTCGTTCCTTTTCAGTATCCTGAGAGAGAAGCCACCCGCTTCTCACGAGCCAATTGCCTTTCACCAACTCCTTGCATGTGCAACGTGTTACCAGGCAGGAAGAGGTATAGTGAGTTCGAAGCAGTTCAATCGCGGCCACGTTCCTCTCTGCCTCGCTGATCGCTGTTCGTCCGCTTCCGCCTCGTGCTGCGATCCGGACATCAACCCTTATAGCCGATGGTCAAACGCCTCCATCGGCTAACCCGAGCTTTTTCCTGCGGGCATCTAGCTGTAAAGGCCGGCTCACATTCAGGAATTCTAAAGATATCGGGACTAATCCATTTGTCGGATTCTGGGGCAGCTAGATTAAGGAAGGCCCTACCCGCTGGTTAACGACCAAATGTCTGGAAGGACTGGTAGAAAATGATCGTAGTCCTCCATTATTCTGATCGGTATTCGCCCCGGAGGAACTCGCCTTTCCTAGGAATGGATATTTCCTCGTCGGAATAGGTCGATTTTTAGCCATGGATTGGCACCTTTGACGTACTTTAATTGACACACGGCAGCTTCCGCATTGCGAGGATTCAGGCGTCCGATTTGAGCCGTGTGGGATTGATTTGGCTAGAAACGTGCTTAGGCCTCTATGCGTATTGAATCAAAGAACACGAGGTGACTTAACTTGAGGATCTCGGTGATCGGGACGGGGTACGTTGGGCTGGTGACCGGCGCTTGCCTGGCCGAAATTGGCCACGAGGTGGTGTGCACGGATAACGATGCTTCGAAAATCCAAACGCTTCAGGCTGGCGGCGTGCCGATCTACGAGCCGGGTCTCGACAACGTGATCGCCAGGGCGCGCAAAGAAGGCAGGCTGCGCTTTTGCGC
>JASHPG010000037.1 GCA_030038275.1 Candidatus Acidiferrales bacterium
TTCGAACGTCGTGGAGCGAACCATCCGACCAATCGCCTTGAATCGAAAAAATGCGTTGTTCGCCGGCTCCGATGACGGCGGCGAGCATTGGGCGGTCATCGCCTCGTTGATTGAAACCTGCAAACTCAACAGCGTTGATCCTTACGCCTATCTCGCTGACGTGATCAGCAAGATCGTTAACGGTCACCCCAACAGCCGCATCAACGAACTCCTGCCCTGGGCTTATCACGCCGCCATGCCGCTCAAAGACGTGGCTTGAAAACAGCGCTTATGCTACACCGATCGCGCCACCCGTTGAGTGACATAGAAAGGCAACTTGGTCGAGACCCGCCGCGTTCCAGGATGGCGATCAGGTCAGCGGACATCTGTCTGATGGAATCAACCACACTTCGGGACGAGCGACCGGTGCCCCGCTGATCGAAAGCAAGTGCCGTGAATCTTCCGCAAATGCCGGAGTGTTACGATGCCACCAAATCGCGGTACCCCCACAAGGCCGGCGGCAAGCACTAACGGTGGGCCCGAACCGTGCGTTTCCCAACAGAGCCGGCAACCGCCCCTCTTAATCGTCGGCATTCGGACACTATTACTTGAAAAACTCGTAGGCGTCGTACCAGCGACTGTCCCGAGAGGGACCCGGACCGCGCTCCTTCGCGCCATCGAATGTCAGCTCGATAAGGATTCCGTTCGGATCGCGGACGAACAATTGCCAGATTTGCGTTCCGGGTGGGATGTTCTGGCGCCAATTTTTGCCAGATTCCACGATCCTCTGGCGCATTTCTTGAAATCCCACTGCGCTGATTGCGACGTGATCGATTGCTCCGCTCCCGACCGGAACCTTACCGTCGACACCAAGCGCAGGCTTACCGCCATATAGATGTATAAGAATGCCCTTAGCGGGAGGCGGAGTGGCGAGCCAAGCTCCTGGAAAGTCGAATGCCGGTCGGTCAACCTCTATCATGCCCAAGACATCGCAATAAAAGCGTACGGTCGCTGGCACATCGGTTGTTTTCACGGCAATGTGTAGTAAGCTCTGTGTGCAGGGAACAGTAACGACGCTTGTCAGAGACATTTGTTTACCCCGTGTTATCCATAGAGCCAATGGGGCAAACCGACTTAGTTACGGTTCTTGCGACGGTCGTCCACGCATTTTCGAACAGACCATTCCGCCCCAATCTGCTCATAGTCTAGTCCTACGGCGAAATTGATCGAAATACACAGCAGCTATCACTACGATCCCTAAGATAATTTGCTGAATGTAACCGTCGACCCGAACGAAATTCATTCCAATTGAGAGCACCGTTATAAATAACCCACCAAACACGCAGTGGATAACTCGCCCCTCACCGCCGCGTAGGCTGACTCCGCCAATTACCGCGGCGGCAATTGATTTCAGCATAAAGTCTCCCCCTGCATTTGGCTCGCCAGACGCGGTGCGCGCTGTCAACAACAGCGCACCGATGGACGTCAAGCAAGCGCAAGCAACGTAGGCCAAGGCGTTGTAGCGGTGACTAGGAAGACCAGCGACGTGAACCGCGCGCGGGCTTGCTCCAATGAGATAAAGAGAGCGTCCAAACACCGTTCTACTGAGAATTATGTGCACGATACCCAATATTATAAGACATGTTGCTACTGATGCCGGAAGACCTAGCCAGTTACTATAGGCAAATATCTTGCTGTAAGCGTCAGGAAGATTATATACTGGAAAACCACCCGACAACGTCGTTGCTAACCCGAATGCGACACCTTGCATACCTAAGGTCACGATGAATGGATTGATGCCGAGAGCTGCAACGCACGCGCCATTGATTACGCCAACAAGAACACCAATCCCAAAACCTCCGCACGCCGCAGCCACAATCGCCAAAGGCACATCGTTGGTAGCGTGCAGAACAGCCATCATGATCATCGCGCTAGCAACGCTGATCATCGAAATCACCATTCCAACAGACAGATCGTAGCCGCGTGTTAACAATGGGAATAATTGCGCTGCAGCGAAAATAATCAGATAGCTGGATTGCTTCAAAATGTTGAGCGCATTGTTTGCTGTAAGAAACCTTGGCTCGAGTACACCGAACGCCAAGTATGTTAATACAAGTATGACCGGCAAAAAACCGTAGTTAATTCCAAGTTGCGCTACCGAATGCCGCATTCCATTGCGTGAAATTGAATCAAGAGTGTGTAGGAGCGCGTTCATGTTCAGCGTACGGTTGGAGCGATCCGGTCAAGCCCAGCGGCAGCGACTAGAACTACGCCGATAACAATTGGCTGAAACAAACTGTTAATGTGCATAATATCGAGACCGTTCGTAACAAGTGCCAAAAGCAGTGCGCCCAAGGCCACCGATCCAACGTGACCCACGCCGCCGCGTAGGCTCACGCCACCAATTATTGCGGCCGCGATACTTTCCAACATTAGTGTTTGGGCCAGGTTTGCTTCGCCAGAACCGACGCGCGCGGTAAGCAGCACGCCGGTAACTGACGCCAATAACGAGCTAGCAACGTACGCAACAATTATGCAGACGGTCGTGGGCACTCCGGAAAGGCTGGCAGCGTGCAGATTACTGCCGACTGCATAGATATAGCGTCCTAATTTGGTGGAGCCCATTGCAACCCAAACCGCAAAGAGAATTACGATAGTCAAATATACGATCACCGGCAGTCCGAACAATTGCAAGTTGGCAAAATTCCGAGAGAACACCTCCGGCATTCCATATACCGGCACTCCAGCGGTCGCGTATAGGGCCACCCCATATGCAACTGACATCGAACCAATTGTGACCATAAAGGGATTAACTCTAAGGATGGCGACAACAAATCCATTCAAAAATCCAATGGCGAATCCGGTGATCAAGCCGACAAGCACACCAAGCACAACAACAGTTGTTAAAGCGTCAGGTATCAGATTACGAAGTTGCACCATGGCGAGCGCCATGGTTACGCTGGTCAAGGCGGCGACGCCACCCACTGAAAGATCAAATCCCCCAACAATAAGCACTATCATTTGGCCGGCCGATATGATCATGAGATACGATGCGTTGCGCATAACGTTGATAAGATTTGTCACTCTCCAGAAGCGCTCGTCGTAAAATCCGAGCAGTAAGAACAACATTACAAGTAGACAAGGTAAGAGCCCATAAGAAACCAAGTACCGACGATACTGCCTCCATTGCACAGCCGGCGTCCGCACGTGAGTATGGGTCTCGACCATCGTCGGCTGCTACCTAGTGAGCATTTGCACGCCGCGGGAACGTTGTCCCTTCGCGGTCAAAAAAATTGGATAATATTACGTCCTCTCTTATATCATCTCCTTGCAGTTCAGCGCTGATCTTTCCCCGATTCATTACGTACACTCTAGATGAAAGATGGAGAAGTTCCGGAAGCTCCGAGGAAGCGACGAGGATTGCCGCTCCCTGCTGTTGCAATTTCGCAAGAATCCTGTAGATTTCCACTTTAGCTCCTACGTCAATTCCGACTGTCGGCTCGTCAAACAAAAACACCTTTACGTCTCGTATGATACCGCGACTGAGCATCACTTTTTGACGATTGCCCCCTGACAAAAGCTCAACCGGCCGTTCGGCGTCGGCGGGACGTACTTGCAATTGCTGAATCTTCTCTTGCGAAATAATCCGCTCCGCCGCTAATCGCAACAGACCGTGCCAAGAGAAGTTGGATAATTTGAGGGCCGCCATTGAAACGTTCTCGCGGAGAGGCCTCACAAGCGCGAGACCTTCAGCAACCCGATCAGAAGGGAAATAGCAGACGCCGCTTGCGAGCATGCTTGCGGGCGTAGGAGGCGTCTGAAGATCCCTTCCGAAAAGACTAATGCGACCGCCTTCGAGTACTTCCAGGCCAAATAAGGCGCGCGCCAACTCCGATTTGCCGCAGCCAACTAAGCCGGCCAACCCGACCACCTCGCCGGCGCGCAGATAAAGATCCACTCCTCTAACTGCACCACTCGCAGTGCTAAGGTCGCGCACACGGAGGACTTCTTCTTGCGGTCTATGCTCGATCCTTGGAAAGAGTACTTCTGCGGCGCGTCCGGTCATCATCTCGACAAGTTGTTCTTCGTCTACTTTGGCGACGGCAACAGTGCCAATCTTAGCACCGTCGCGAAGGACCGTCAGACGATCGCCGATGCGTTTTATTTCGCCCAGGCGGTGGGAAACGTAAATGATACCCACACCATGGTGTTTTAGCTGCGCGATAATGGCAAATAGCTTTTCGGTTTCACGTTCCGTCAGAGAGGACGTCGGCTCATCGAGTATCAAAAGTTTTACTTTCCCCAATAACGCCTTGGCTATCTCCGTCATTTGTTGCTCTGCCCGAGTCAAGACACCGACACGCGTATTAGGCGAAAGATCGAAATCGAGCTCGGCGAGCATAGCCCGCACCTGTTCACGCATTTTCGCCTTGCGGAGAAGACCAAAGCGAGTAGCTTCTCGGCCTAGGAGCAGATTTTCTTCAATGGTAAGATCCGGCGCTAAGCTAAATTCCTGGAATACAGCACTTACCCCTAGTTCACGCGCTCGGTGCGCCGTCATGGATGATTGAGCTTCACCATCAAACACAATCTTTCCCTCATCTGGAGGAAAGGTGCCGGCTATAATGTTGATCAATGTCGACTTGCCGGCACCGTTTTCACCGAAAAGAACGTGTACCTCCCCCTTGAAAACCTCGAGGTCTACTCCCTTAAGCGCATGAACGCCCGGAAAGTGCTTTACGATGCCATTCATTTGAAAGACAGGTTCAACAACGGACAACTTTGTTCTCCCTAGCAATGGCGTTGTCTGGTTATCGAGGGGCATCGAGAACGTCGTGTGGGCGCGGGAACGATCGAGACGGCGTTCATACATCGACGCCCGACGATTTCACCACTCCATGCTCGTGGTTATCACGAGCGTCTACAAATTCTTGATACGTCCTTGCATCGATGTCATGCGCGCCGGATTTGACGCGCATGACCGATCGTCACAGGACCTAGTCGACCTTGAAGACTGGCTTAAAGTTTGGAGGTGCGAAAGACAAGCCCATGTCATAGTCTTTCAAGGATTCTTGAGTGAGGACCGCGATGACGGGTTGGAGATGATATGGCCGCGGCTTCCCTTTTAGATCGCCCTCGAGAGCACGAACGGCCAAATCCATTGCAACCCGGCTTTCCAGCACCGGCTTTTCACTCTCTTCGCCCAGCATCTGTCCTGATTGAACATACCGAACCGTGGTTTCAGTCGCCGTATAACCTTGAATAAGAATACCCTTCCGATTTGCTCTCTGGAGAGCATCGGGAGCCACCTCAGCGGCAACGCTTGTCGCCCAGATGGCATCGATCTTGTCGTAAGCTTGCAACGCGTCTTCGATTAGCCGCAGTTGCACCTCCTTTCCGGTGTCACCGAACTTCATTGCCAAGAGTTTGATGTTTGAATTGGCCACAGCTGCTTCAAAGCCCTTAGCTCCATTAACTGACCAGTCGGCTCCTTGAGGGCCGGGGAAGCCGACTACATTGACCGGCGCCGGGCGGTCCTTCACAGCCGCTAACAAATGACGGCCGGCGAGATGTCCCAGGTCATAAAAACTAACATCGACGTAGGCCGTAACCGCCGGATCCGCGGTAGTTGTCGTGGTAGTTACCATACCCACCACCACGATTCCCTTTGCACTCGCTTCTCTGATTTTCGCAATAACACCGCCTTCCGAAACGACACCGATCACGATTGCATCGACATCCTGGGCCATACAGTCGTCAATCTGAGAAAGCTGACGGGGCAGATTCGCATAACCGCCAGCCTCATACAGCGTCGCCTCGACGCCCAATCTCTTCGCTTCGTCTATGACTCCGAAGTCGACTGCCTTCCAAAAGGGGTCTTTCAAATGAGGAATCAGAACGCAGACTTTCCATTTCTTTTTCGCATGAGACAGCGGAGAATACTCAATTTCTTTCTTCGTTCCGTCCGCAGAAACCTCCATAACCTTTGCCGGCCACCACTTTTTACCAGCCCACCCCACCGCCGCACCGGACACGCCGACGGAAATGCTAGCCACCGCCATGCCGACGCCCGTTAAGATACACAGAACCTTAAGCATGATCTCACTCCCCTAATACGTTTTGGGCCTGCCTTGCGAATTTCTCACTGCGCCGACGCAAGCCGAGCCGGCGTGTTTGGATTTCATTACAGCGTCGCGATCTCTTTAGGTATTAGACATTGCAGAGATTGCACACTCCAGGTCGGTTGAATAACGTTTAGCCCGTCCACTACGCTTGTCTGCTCACCGACGATACTTGCGATATTTTGCCGAGTGCCTCCAACACCACCTCGGGTGTTATCGGCTGGCGCGTGACTTTCGCATTGAATGGGCGCAATGCATCATTCACTGCGTTCATGATAGCGCCGGGAGGCGCACTCGCACCCGCTTCGCCAATGCCTTTTGCGCCCAAAGCTGATGTTTTGGTCAACGTCTGCACGTGGTGGACTTCGATATCGGGAACGTCCAATGACATCGGCAGCAGGTAGTCGGCCATCGTGCAAGTGAGCAGCTGTCCTTGATCATCGTAGATGCAATGTTCCAGGAGCGCTGGCCCAATCCCTTGAGCCATCCCGCCGCGAATTTGTTCGTCTACTAGTTTAGGATTGATTGCGCGGCCACAATCGTCCACGCACCAAATTTTTAGTAGATCGATAAATCCCGTCTCGGGATCCACCTCGAGCAGGCATCCTGCGGCGCCATTGGAAAAGACGAAGTCGTAGTCCTTAATTCTAAATTGGTGCGTCGCCATGAACAGCGGCTCACAAGTACTCGGAAGTTCATTTCCTCGATAATAGGCAATACGAGCCAACTCGAGCAGAGAGACGTTACCGCCGCGTTTGCCGTCCTTCATCACGACTGAGCCGTTGATGATATCGAGCTTTTCCTCCGAGGTTTGGAGCACCACGGCGGCAACGTCCAGAATATTCTTTCTGAGAGTTAGCCCAGCTTGTAACACCGCCTCTCCGACGGTGCCGGTTTGCCGGGACGCCCACGCACCACTTCCCGTGGGCCCGCTGAGCGTGTCGACCCCACTAATCACCTTGACGGAACTCAGCTCGACACCTACGGCGTCCGCTGCGATTTGAGCGACAATCGTTTCTGCACCCTGGCCCAGTTCGCATATCGCGGTGTGAACAACGATTTGACCTCCAGCATCAAGACGAATGGTGCAGCTTTCCACCGTCCCGATCCGAGCACCTCCCATTCCGTAAATCAGAGGACTTGGATTTGTGAGCTCGAAGAACGAAGCCAGCCCTATTCCGTAGTGAATACCTCGTTTTCTTAACTTCGCCTGCTCTTTTCGCAGGTCATCATATTCCATGAGCTTCAGCAGCTGCGTGAGGCACTTCTGATGCGAAAGGATCTCGAACCGAGTCTTACTCGGCGATGTATATGGATATGCGTCATCGGATATAAGATTTCGCCTCCGCATTTCTGCCGGATCTATACCTAATTTTAACGCGGCCTGATCAACAAGATGCTCCATCGCTGCGAATGCCACCGGGTGACCGACGCCGCGGTATTGACACATACAATTCTTGTTTTGAAAGACAACAGTTCCGCGCGCGCGATAGAGTTTGTGTTTGTAATTCCCGCCGGTAAACAAAACCACCTCAAGGAGCTCGATCGATGAGGAACGTGGATGCATCGAGTAAGGTCCAATGCCGGTTAAATCATCTATCTCCAGCGCTAAGATGTTCCCTTCACGGTCGAGCGCCAGTTTTCCTCTTACGCGATGGTCGCGGGCATGAATGTCAGATTGAAAAGATTCGAATCGATCGGCTATGAATTTGACTGGACGGTTTAGAATAATTGCGAGCGCGCAGGCCGCAACCTCATCCCCATATGTGTGGATCTTGATACCAAAGCCACCGCCTACGTCTGGAACGATGACTCTTATCTGACGCTCTTCCATTGAAAAGCAGGTTGCAAGAGTTCCTTGCATCAGATGAGCAGACTGATACGAGTGATATACCGTCAGTTCTCGGTCGGCAGCGTTATACGCGGCAATCAGTCCGCGCGGCTCGAGAGGAACGCCAGTCTGGCGGCCAATGTTAACGGTGTCTTCGACGACGAGATGTGCTTGAGCGAAGGCTTCATCTACGCCACCGGTGTCGACTATCTGTCGGTAACACAAATTACTTCCGTAGCTCTCGTGGATAACGGGTTCTGATGGATCAAGGGCTTTTTCCATATTGACTGCAGCTGGCAAGACTTCCCATCCGACGTCAACGCGTTGAATAGCGTCCTCTGCCTGAGCCCGAGATTCTGCTACAACCGCCACGACAGGTTCGCCTTGCCAACGGGCAACATCGACGGCCATGGGATACTGAGGCGGTGAGCGCAAGCCCTCCATGTGCCTTAATACGCCAACATACGGCTTCGATATGGCGGCAATGTCTTTGCCGGTGGCGACGTGAATAACGCCCGGCATGCGCGCCGCCGCATTGCTGTCAATTGAGACAATTCGAGCGTGCGCGTGGGGCGACCGCAAAAATGCGACATGCACCATACGCGGGAGCTTTATATCGTCGACAAAGTGGCCGCCTCCTTCAGTGTGCCGCCGGATGTTTGGGCGCACGATCGAACGGCCGACCAAACTGTCATCACGAGAAATTTGCCTCGCTGCTAAGGTCTCTCGAGCGCTCATGGCATTGAACTCCGGGCACGTTGATTCGCCGCAGCTTGGACTGAGTCGACAATGGCCTGGTATCCAGTACAACGACAGTAGTTGCCGGACAGGAAATCTCTGATACGCTCGCGCGATGGTAATGGCCCTTGTTGCAACAGTGCATGAGCGGCCGCCAACATTCCTGGCGTACAGAACCCGCATTGCACACCGTTGTGCTGCACGAATGCATCTTGCAAATCCTTAATCACACCCGAGCGAGAAAGTCCTTCGATGGTCTGTACTTCACAGTTGTCGGCTTGCACCGCGAACATCAGACAACTACGCACAATTTTTCCGTTCAAGGTGACTGTGCACGCCCCGCACACGCCGTGTTCGCAGCCCACATGGGTGCCCGTCAACTCAAGGTCGTGACGTAGGAAGTCTGCGAGATTTGTGCGAACCTGAACGCGTCGCGTCAAGCGCTCACCGTTCACCGTTAAAGAGATATCAAAAACTTCCTTTGGCTCGATCATTGTCGCAGTCTTCCTCACTGGACTAAGAAACACCAACCTTCATCAAGTCGCTCAACACGCGGCTGGCCAGTGTCCGAGTTAGGTACCGCCTGGTCTCGCCGGTAGCGTGAAGATCGTCCCGCGGCTCAACGTCGGCGTCGAGCGCCGTCGCCGCGCGGCGAATGCATTCCGATGATGCTTCCTTTCCCTCCAATTCACTCTCAAGATGACGGGCACGCACAGGACGATCGCTTGCACCGAAGATCACGATTCGCAAATCCGAAAGGCGCGCTTGTGAAATGAAGCCATGGGCTGCTACGCCCACGATCGCATAATCACCTTTGCGACGTGTTAGTTCACCGAATGCTGCTGCATAACCCGGTTTCGATTTCGGAAATTCGACCCCAGTAAGAAGTTCATCTGATTTTAGCGCTGTGGTGAGGGCGCCCTGGAAAAAGTCTTGAGCGGGCACACGCCGCTCGCCGTTTGGGCCGGCCAGCACAAACGTGGCATCCAAAGCCACCGAGCATGCCGGTATTTCCGCTGCAGGATCAGCAAGGGCACAACTTCCCCCAAATGTTCCTCTAGTGCGGATAGCCGGATGGGCGATATGTGGCATCGCGAGCGCGAGGAGCGGAAGATATTTGGAGACATCTGTCGATGACTCAATATGAGCATGGCGAGTGAGGGCGCCGACGTGAACTTTCTCCGCCTCAACGGTTAGACCGTTAAGAGCTGAGATCTGATTTATGTCGACGAGTATCGACGGCGCAGCAATGCGCAAATTAAGCATTGGCACCAAGCTCTGCCCGCCAGCGAGGACGCGCGCATCCTCACCAAAACGAGTCAACAATGCGATCGCCTCCGCTATCGTATCGGGACGCGCATAACTGAATCTCGGTGCCTTCATCTTAATACCTTCAAAGCTGTTCGCCTCCTTTACGTTCAGCTACTTCGACGAAAGCCGTTGCACTCACACTTCTCACGCGGCACTTACTCTAAACGCGGAGCCTCGCGCTGCTGACATGAAGCGGATTGCGCGTGGGACCCAAGGTCCGTTAGGTTCCGCCGCGCAGTGCGAAGCACTTAGATGATCCTTTCCCGAAAGCAAGACCCTTTCAACGTACGCACCTATCGTCTGAAGCCTCTGTTCCATTTCTTTGGCTTGCCTGATGAGATGCGGAAAATCATCCGATCCGTGCGCCAGCATCATCGGAGGCGGCTTTGTCTCCGGATTCTTTAAATAATGAAGCGGGCTGGCGGTAAACTCGTTTTTTTGCTCGACCGGACCGAGAAACCGTGGCCGCATCGGAAGTCCCGATCCTTCGGTAAAATAGTAGATCCCTGAAATCGGCAAGCAACCTCGGATAACGTTGGTTGGCAAATCCAGATTGGACTGCCAATCGCGCGTTACAGCAAGCAAAGCCGCGTAGTGCGCTCCTGCCGAGTGACCTCCTATGAAAATATCCGCTGAATTTCCACCAAAGGATCGACAATTATCATGGACCCATTTGATTGCTTTCGCGGCATCCAACCACCCTACTGGAAAGGTGAATTCTGGCGCCAGGCGGTAACCGACGCTGATGAAGTTAAAGCCTGCATCATTAAGCGGTGGCGCCATAAACGCTAGCAGTTCCTTGTAGCCGTTAGTCCACCCTCCTCCGTGCATAAACATCAAAGTTGCGCCATTAGGGTGCGCTGCCCCGTAGACCATTGCCCCTTGGCAAACATGATCATGAGCATAAGAGAACTCTTCGCCTTTTATACCCTCGCTGAGCCGCATCGCGGTCTCTTGGTATCCACGGCTCATTTCGCTTAGCGGTTCTTGAGGGGGATAATCTTCACGTTTCACGTTCGCGCACCTCGCCGTTAATTGCCGGTCACAAAGCGGGAAAAGTTACCGCGCGGAAGATTTGGTGATTGCTCGACTTCGCTCTCTATAAAGCTACTGTGACTCTTCGCTTGGACCTCTAGGGCCCGATCGGCCGAGCGTACGTTGACGGCACGATCATCTTTTTGTCGATGGTCGTACCGTGCTCTATGACCGTGCGACCGTCGAGCTTTACCGTACACCCGGACAGAGGGAAATCGACGTGCGCTGCAGTTGAGTTTTTTCCTCCCCCCTGATCGTCGGGACCCGTTGAGAACAAGAACACGCCGGGCCACGCGCGACTGTGACTGTGGATGCGGTCCATATCGTATGGATGGATTGCCATTTGATTGAGGATAGCGTTTGGATGCATGCCCCAACCCAAATGCGACACTGCATAGGGCTCCATGTCGCCGGAGTTTTTCTTAAATCCGTCGCAAAACTGTGTAAATAACTCTGCATCCGCTCCGTTACCCTCTACCTTGCGAATGTATCCCTTCTCAATTGTGAGCTTGATGGGCTCTTCGACATAGCGGATGTAGGGAAACGTCCAGCAATCGCCGGCTTGAACAACTATCGTGCCCTCGCAGGATCCAGGGTTCGCCCAAGTCGAGACGTGCGCACCGCCCCAAGTGTCGACCACGCCAGGCTCGTCGGCATATCCATATTGGCAGAGGGTTTTGAGTTCGCCGAGCTTCGCTACAAAGTTTGTGCCCGAGTCATCATTGAGAACCTGGAGCTCCTTCGATTTAGCAATCAAATCTCTAGTGTACGTGACCGCTTCCTTCAGGCCCACAGGGGACATTAGTCGTTCGAGTTCGTCCGGCCCATCAACTATCATCAAAAATCTGACGCCTTTTTTGCGAGCTCGCTGCATCCATGGTGCGCCCAAGGAAATATGAAATACAACTACAAGGTCGGAACTTTCTACCGCGTTAGTTATGGTCTGCAGACTCTCAATCGTCCCCGCCCCACCGAAACTCGCTATCATGCCCATCGCAAAGGGCGCAGAGATCTTAACCTCGAAAACCTTAGCGCCAAGATCCTCCGCTGCGGCAAAGGCCGCATGGACGTAATCCGCCCGCGTCTTCAAATCCGTTAAAAGCATAACGGTATTGCCCGGCTTGATCTTGCAGAGCTCCAGCTCCTTCTTGAACAAAAGTGGCAATTTCGCCGGGTTCAATTCTTCGGGCCTCATCAGACACTCCTTCCCTAATGAACAGGGACCGTGACGCGCAAACATCCGGTCGATTAGATGCTTAGCAAAACGGAATGATGTTCGGTTGTCAAGGCCCTTATTTTTGGTCGGGGCGGAATGCACTGCTGATCGTCGCAATGGCTATCGGCGGCATGTTGTAGCCACTGAACGATCGGACACGGTCAGGATCTTTCGTGAGCTGCGATGCACTGACGGGGTGAACGATAGCCGAGAGCTTTATGCGGGTGAACGGTTGCGATCATCCGGGAGGCAGATCGCGACCAGATGCCTGCGGTGGCGAAGCGGCATGGGGTCAGCGAGCAAACGATCTACATATGGCGTAAGCGCTTCGGCGACTTTCAAGCCAACGATGTCCGGCGTTTTGAGACAGCTAGAAGCTGAGAAACGAGAGCCGGAAGGCAGCGCGGGACGCGCCTGTCGTCGCGCGGATGCAGGCGCTGCCGGCGCAATATCCGCGTTACGGCTATCGACGCATAAAGATCATCATCGAGACTTGGCGGCAGCACTATAATGCGGTGCACCCACGTTCGAGCCTCGGCTACCTCACGCCGAGCGTGTTCGTTGCTCACCAAACAAACGCAGCGTCTCGCGCGGCAACGAGCCGGCTCGCTAAGGCATTGGGGCCTTCGCCCCCAGCCCGTTGCACCAACCCATGCAGCAAGCATGGGATGCCGTCTCAAGCTAACCGTGGTCCGAAAAACCGGGCAAGTCATCTCAGGCTGGCAGCGAAATCGAGAGGACACGGCGGCCTACGCCGCTGAATACAAGTTGGTATTAGAGCCTGCGCTGAAGCGCGATTTGTGTTCACGGTCGGTCCGCTATGATCATTGAGCTTCGCCGCCGGTGAATGCTTGATCCTATGCTTGATCACTCCTTCAGCAGCCCCAGTTGCCGCAGCTGTCCTGCAAGATCCATGTAGATGGTTTCGCTGGTTATGTGACTATCGTTAAAGCGGAAGACAACGACGAGGCGAACGTTGAAACTACGACCTGTAGGCTGATAGCCGCGATAGGGCCCTTTATGAGTACCCATATAGTCGGCCTGCATAACAACGACACTGCCAGAATCGTGCAATGCAGTGGGCGTTACCGTAAAGTCCGGAAAAGCTCGCCAAAGCTCCTCGTAGCGAGCTGCAACTTCGCTCTGCCCTTGGTACAGTTTACCGGATATTTCGTCGCGCACCGGGTCTTCGTCCACCAATGTCGCTAACATCGCGGCCGTATCGTGACGGTTCTCCGTCGCTATATGCTCACGAACCATCTGCACTCTCCATGAGTCCGTCATTACATTTTCTCCAGCTTGCGAATGGTGCAGCAGCGAAGGCCGAGCTCAGGTTTATCTGTAGAGAGTGTCGTGTTGAAGCGGCAATCGCCCCATTGCTTGTTTGTAGCGAAAAAAGCCATCGTCTTTGTCATTAGAGATCGTTTCGAGCCAACCGCAACGTCGGGGCGGTTGCGCATTACTATTAAAAACGGAATGATATTCGGTTGTCAATGCCCTGTCCGGGATCAGCACCTTGCCCGCTTCAAAGCCCTGCGGATCGAGCGAAGTCCCCCAGGGCACTGCCGGAAACAAAAAACTGGACTGGCGGGGACGCTGAGGTTCTGGGTTTGAGGCCGCCAACCAGTAGCCCTCACGTGAGGTACTCTCGGCTTTATCACGACTAAGCTGCGGACTCATAAAATCTGAGCCAGAGGCGGAGGCCAGCGATTTTGAACATGGCGAGATAGTTCAGGGCGTTGCGGTCATAACGGGTGGCGATGTGTCTGAACTGCTTGAGCTTGTTGAAGCAGCGTTCGATCAGGTTAGTTTCTTTTACTTGGTCTTATTGTAGGTGATGCCGTTGTAGCGATTTGATTTTGGCGGGATGCGCGGCGTGCAATCCTGGTCCTCAATCAGGTCTCTGATCCAGTCTGCATCGTAGCCCTTGTCGGCGATGACATCGGCTCCCGCGGGCAGATCATTTGAGCAGGAGTTCGGTCATCGGCTGGTCGTTCATCTGACCGGGCGACAGTTCGATCTGAACCAGAAGACCGTTGCCGATCACCCGTACATGCAGCTTAGTTGTCAGTCCTCCGCGACTTCGACCGATACAAGCTGTCAATCAGCACGCAAAGTTGACCCGGTATCGGCGTCCAATTTTGACCCCTTTGCACGACGAGCCCGCGTTCCGCTTCAGCTCGAAGAACGCCAGCCGAATGAGATCGACGCTAATATGGTGGAGGAGCGAGATGAATCATTCCTTCTTCCTTTGCCTCGCCACTCGTAGTATGCGTTTTTGGTACGCCTGCCTTCTCGGTTCTGTGCCCGGCACGTGGGTTGCTGGTCCGCATTTCCTTGGCCCATGCCGTTCGCTCAATGGCTCCGCCGCCAATTGCTCGGAGCCGCACTGTCGGCCGATTACCTCTCTGTACAGCCGGCGCCGCCTTAAAGGCTATGCCATCTTGCCCAAGGTCATCCTCGGAGTAAAATTCAACGACAGAATCGAGGTCGTCAGATCGCAGATTCGACCCGTTGCCGCTTGATCCCGCCCGTCACCAAGATTCGGCGATGGCTCGCCAAAAAGTAGCAACCGATGCAACAACTGCGAAAAGTTGTATAACTTAAGGCGTCACTACAATCGATGATTTGGGGCAACTCATTCAACTGCAGAAAACGAGGAGCCAAACTTTGGTGCAAGTTAAGAAAAAAGTCAGGCGTGAAGCGATTTTGCAAGCTGCGGCGAAACTTTTCGAGGCCGAAAACTATCATAAATCGACTCTTCCAAAAATAGCGGCCGCCGCGGGGCTTTCGACATCCTCGGTATACATCTACTTCAACTCGAAGCTAGATATTGCCATGTCCATCTACGAACGTTGGCTTGGTGAACACTTGTTCGAACTTGAACAAGATTTGCGAAAATTAAGTCGACCTCGCAAGCGAATAGAGCTGATACTCAAACGAATGTGGCAGAATATCCCAGCAGACAGGAATTGCTTCGCGAATAACATTATTCAAGCAATTAGCACATCAGACAGTGGTTATCGGCCAAAGGCATTGACGATGTTACGAACAAAAATAAGTTCGATGTTATATGCAAGTCTCCCAAAGAGCGATCGATCGTTTGAACTATGTGACCAACTCGCTGTTATAATAATCATGGCATTCGACGGCTTTGTGATCAACCGGCATTTACCCCACCATTTGATTTGCGACGACGAGAGCATTTCAGTTGTATGCGACGCTATCCTATCAGCCGCGGCGAACCGGAAAGTCCCGGCGTCCATGGAAATTGGTGCAGCAGGCGCCGGCTATACAGAGAGGATAATGGACTGACAATGCGGCTCCGCTGAGGCTGGTCAGGCGGCGTGTTTGAGGGCGTGTTTGAGAGTGGTTCATGCCACGGGGTCAAAAAAAGCTGTGGCTGCCGCCGTTGCCGCCAAAGGACGGTTCGCGATGAAGACCGCGGCAGAAGTGTGCAGCGTGTGCCGCCGGAACTTGGCGAAGCGCTTCCCAGCAGGTCCGCAGCGGCGGATCGGTCGGCCGCCATTACCGGACGAGGAGCTTGTGGCACAGATCAGTGCGGCGATAGCCGAATTGCCGACCTTACGGCTACCGGCGGCTTCACGTCATCATCAAGCGCTAGGCGCTGCGTCATACCAACCCCCCTTCCCGGAAAGCTCGGAAAGGCCCCAGAGACAAGCCTCTGTTGGCGCGGGAGTTGGAAAGTCGCGAACAGACGACTGCGACGGCCTTTAGCTGTCAAACGGCGTTGGAATGGGCCCCCTTGGCGAGGAGCTTGTGGCCGCGCCGCGTCCAGCCGCGCAGGCGGGTCATGTTGGTTTTGGCCCAGGTCTCGTCGATGAATACCAGACGGGCCGGATCAAGCCGGCCCTGATAGGCCTTCCAGCGTGAGCGTCACCACGCTCGCAACGCTGACCTTGTAGGTCGCCGCAACCTCGCGGCAGCTTTCGCCCGCCGCCACCGCCGCAACAACACGTTCGCGAAGATCAAGTGAATAGGGTCGAGCCATCGATGCTGGCCTCCTCCCCAGCCAGCATCTTGAATCAGAACCAACCTGATTCGGGAATCCCAAATCGATTCAG
>JASHPG010000038.1 GCA_030038275.1 Candidatus Acidiferrales bacterium
GGCCAGATCCTCGATCGAAATGGCATGGTCAGCGGTGAATTCGCCGACGGCAGTGCGTGAGATTTCCGCCAGGTGCGCGCCCGCTCCGTGAAGCCTGCCCAAATCATGCGCGAGCGCCCGGATGTATGTCCCCGCGCCGCATTCGACCGTGAATCGCGCCACCGAACCTTCCACTCCAGTCATGCGGAATTCGTACACCTCCACTTCGACCGGCGTGAGTTCCACTGGCTTGTGTTTGCGGGCGAGTTGGTGCGCCGGACGGCCATGAATCTTCTTTGCCGAGAAGGCCGGCGGCGTCTGCTGAATTTTTCCGATGAAACGGGAAGCGAGTTCCTGCACTTGCGCCGGGTCGAGCGATGGCGCCGCGTCCGCCGAAAGCGCTTCGCCATCGGCATCGTACGTGTCGGTAGGAAATCCGAAGCGTACGGCGCAGCTGTAGCGTTTGCGCCGGCCTGCGTAGAACCGGGCTAGGCGAGTGGCTCGTCCGAGCGCGAGCACCAGGACGCCGGTGGCCAGCGGATCGAGTGTGCCGAGGTGGCCGATCTGGCGAAACCCAACGATCCGTCTGACGGCTTCAACCACGTCGTGCGATGTTTTTCCGCGCGGCTTGTCGACCACCAGAATTCCGTCGAGTGGAGGCGGCTGTGGAGTGCGAGGCATCGTGTTCGGGCGCGGCGATCGCTATTCGCGTCCGTTTTACGCGCTCTCAAGGAGCGCGGCGGCCGCGATCGCGCGCGTTCAGGATTTTTCCGGGTGCTGCACCTTCTGCAGAAGCTCGTCGATGTGGTGCCCGTATTCCTGCGATTCGTCGAGAGCGAAGAGCACTTCCGGCGCGCGGCGAAGCTGCAAGCGCTCCACCAATTCGTGACGCACAAAGCCCGCCGCCTTCTTCAGCCCGGCCAGCGCCGCGTCCCGCTCCTCTTTCGTCCCTTCCAATTGCACGTACACGCGCACCGCTCGCAAATCCGGCCGCAGACGCACTTCCGTCACGCTTACCGGAACGGCAAGCCGCGGATCCTTCAGCTCGCCGGCGAGCATCAGACTCACTTCGTTGCGAATTTCTTCCGCGACGCGCTCAACGCGATGTCCCGTGGCGGTCATGGCTGGTCCTCGAAATACTCGATTTCTTGTGACACTAAGTCGCGCCCCAGCACGCGTTCCGACTCTTCCGCGATCGCCTGGAGCGACTCTTCCAGGTGCTTGCCGTCGCCGGAAATGCTGACCACGCCGACGCGAGCGCGCTGCCAGAGTTCCTGGTGCTCCAGTTCCGCGACGGCCACGTTGAAGTGGGCGCGTAAACGGTCCTTCAGGCTGCGCAGAATCTGCCGCTTGTCTTTCAAAGACTGCGCGTCAGGAATGTGAATTTCCAGGGTGAGAAGGCCGATCGGCATTTCCGTCCCCGTCGAATTTCAGGGAAGAGAATCAGCGCCACGCCGCATTCACGCGCCGGGATTCAGCGCGCCGCGATCAGCGAGCGCTCTCTCCCGCCAGCACTTCCGGGGCCGCCGTTTTCTCGATCTTGAAGCATTCCAAGCTGTCGCCCACTTTCACGTCGTTGAAATTCGAAATTCCCACGCCGCATTCGAATCCGGAGCGCACTTCGTTGACGTCTTCCTTGAAGCGGCGCAGCGAAATCACGCGGCCGGTGTAGATCACCACGTTGTCTCGCAGCACGCGCACGTCCGCGTCGCGCTTCAGAATGCCGTCTTGCACCGAGCATCCCGCGATCGTGCCGACGCCCTTCACGCGGAAGGTGTCGCGCACTTCCGCGCGGCCCAGGAACGTTTCCTTCTCCACCGGCGCGAGCAGGCCGGCAATGGCCTTCTTCATTTCATCGAGCAATTCGTAGATGATCGTGTGCAGGCGAATGTCCACGCCCTCGCGCTGCGCCAAATCGGCGGCTTTGCGTTCGGGCCGGACGTTGAACGCCACGATCACCGCGTTCGAAGCGGACGCAAGAATCACGTCCGATTCGCTCACGGCGCCGACGCTCGCCTGGATCACCTTGAGCTTTACTTCATCGGTGGAAGTCTTCGGCAGCATCTCGCTGAGCACTTCCACGGAGCCTTGCACGTCCGCCTTGATCACCACAGGCAGTTCTTTCACCTCACCGGCGCGGAGTTGCTCGTGCAATTGATCGAGCGTCAGGCGGCCCGAGGAAGCGGTTTTCGCGAGGGACGCCTCGCGCTGTTTGGATTGGCGGTATTCGACGATGTGGCGGGCTTTCGCTTCGTCCGCGACCTGGAATTGGTCGCCCGCTTCCGGCACACCTTGCAAGCCCAAAACTTCCACGGGAGTTGCCGGGGCAGCCTGCTTAATCGCGCGGGCGCGATCGTCAAACATCGCGCGAACTTTCCCGTACACCGCGCCAACGATGAATACGTCGCCGACATGTAGCGTGCCGTTTTGTACCAGCACGGTGGCCACCGGGCCCCGGCCTTTATCGACGCGCGATTCGAGCACCGTGCCGCTCGCGGGAGCATCCGGATCGGCTTTCAGCTCACGCAGATCGGCGACCAGCAGGATCATTTCCAGCATGCGATCGAGGTTCTTTTTTGTTCTCGCGGAGACATCCACCATCACGGTTTCGCCGCCCCACTCTTCGGGCATAAGACCGCGATCGGCAAGCTGTCGCTTCACGCGCTCGGGCTGTGCGTCGGGCTTGTCGATTTTATTCACCGCGACCACGATCGGCACACCGGCGGCTTTCGCGTGCGCAATGGCCTCTTCGGTCTGGGGCATCACGCCGTCGTCCGCCGCAACCACCAGCACGACGATGTCGGTGACTTTCGCGCCGCGCGCGCGCATGCGTGTGAACGCTTCGTGGCCCGGCGTATCGATAAACACGATCCGCCGCTCGCCGACGTGCGCTTCGTAGGCCCCGATGTGCTGCGTGATTCCGCCGGCTTCGCCGGCGGCGACTTCGGTTTCACGAATCGCGTCGAGCAGGCTGGTTTTGCCGTGATCGACGTGTCCCATCACGGTGACCACCGGAGCGCGCGGCTGCAAATTGCCGGTGCGCTCTTCGCGGACTTTTTCTTCTTCAACCAGCTGCTCTTCGAAGGTGACCACCTTCACGACGCCGTTGAAGGATTCAGCCAGGTTCGTAGCCGTGGCGACGTCAAGGGCCTGGTTGATGCTGGCGAACATGCCGCGATCGAGCAGCGTCTTCAGCAGATCCTTGGCGCGAATGTCGAGCTTTTCCGCCAGCTCACGGATGGTGATGCCTTCGGTGACTGTTAACTCGCGCGGCTCCCGCTGCACGGGAGCGATCGGTTCAGCCTGAGCCGTCCCCCGAGCCCCGGCTGCGCCGGGACGCGTTCGTACCGGATGCAATCTTCGTTCGCCTTCGGCGAACCGCTTTTCGATGAGCGGACGCCCACGCGTGGCGGGAGGTTTGCGCGCGTAGAGCGGTTTGCCCGGCTCGGCCTTTGGAATTCCAGCTACTCCGCCTGGTCCGCCCGGACCACCTGGGCGCGGTCCACCGGGACGTGGCCCTCCCGGACGCTGTCCCATCGGACCCTGGCCCGGACGCGGGGCGCCGGGGCGCTGCGGAAATCGGCCTGGAAGCGCGGAATCTGGCCGCGGAGGCCCGCTGGGGCGCGGCTGTCCTGGGGCGCCTGACGCCGCCGGACGCATTCCTTGTGGCGCGCCTTGTGCGGGCGGCCGGCTCTGCAGCGGCTGACCCGGTCGCAATGGAGGCCGCTGGCCGGGAGCTGGCGGAGCGCCCGCTGGCCGGGGCGGGACCGTACCTGGACGCTGCGGCGGAACACTGGGGCGTGGTGCGGGCTGTCCTGCTTGCGGCGCGGTTGCTGCTGGCGCGGCTGCCGCGGGACGCTGCTGAACCGGTGCGGTCGAATGCGTTGGCGCGGAACTCGCGGGTGGAGCGGCCGCTGGCGGTCTTATCGCCGGAGCCGCCGGGCGTGGAGTCGCTCCTGGCGCTTGAGCTGGCGCCGTTGGACGTGCT
>JASHPG010000039.1 GCA_030038275.1 Candidatus Acidiferrales bacterium
AAGGTCTAAATTATCACAGCACCGTTCTTAACGGCGCGTTTTGTGCGACCAGTGTGTTGAAGGCCAATAAGCAACGATCTGGTAACCTGGGTCAGCGGCTGGTTGCAGCTGCTGTCAGCAACGGGCCATCGAGGCGGATGCAGCGGGTGGTTTCGTCCACGTGCGAGAGGTGGATGCGCAGGACGGGCCAATCGAGATTCAGCGAAAGCTTTTCGGGCCATTCGACGATGACGACGGCGGTTTCGCTGAAGATGTCGTCGATGCCGAGCGTGCCGAGGTCGTGCGCGTCGGTGATGCGGTAGAGGTCGATGTGATAGGCGCGCGGGCCGCGGTCGTATTTGTGAATTAGGGTGAACGTGGGGCTGGTGACTTCGTCTTCATGGGCGGCGCCGAAGCCGGCGGCGAGGCCTTTGGTTAGGGTGGTCTTCCCTGCTCCGAGTTCGCCGGAAAGCAGGATCAGCACGGGCGGCTTCAGATGAGCGCCGAGCTTGCGCCCGTGGGCGATAGTTTCTTCCGCGGAGTGTGTGAGGATTTCCATGCTGCTGTCTCGGATGGCTACGCCCATCATTGGCCCTCAGCGGCTGAAGCCGCTTGTTATCGTGCGATTTGCGGCACGACTAAAGTCGTGCCGTGACGAACGCCAAAGTTGTCACGCACCCTTGCACGTCAGGCATCGCGGCTGAAGCCACCCTGCTATTGTGCGACTGGAGGCCCTGACGAAAACCAAGATCGTCATGTACCCTCGCGCGTCAGGCACGGTGGCACTCGGCGAAGAATTTTTTGTAGGCGCCGGGAATCGCCTGGATCAGGTCGGAGGCGAGCAGCGGCGCGCCGCCGTTTTGTTCGAGCGCCACATCACCAGCCAGTCCGTGCAGATACACGCCGAAGGCTAGGACGCGGTGCCAATCGTCTTCCGCACCTTTTTCTGTGCGGGCTTTTGTACGGGCGGAGGCGCCGAATTGCGCGGTCATGGCACCTAGTATGCCGGTGAGCGCGTCGCCGGTGCCGCCGCTGGCCATGCCGGGATTGCCGGTGGAGTTGATAAAGACGCTGCCATCGGGCGCGGCGACGACGGTGTGATGGCCCTTCAAGATGACGTGCGCGTTCCAATCGGCGGCGGCTTTGCGCGCCACTTCCACGCGGTCGTTCTGCACTTGCGCGATCGAGTATCCAAGTAGCCGCGCCATTTCGCCGGGATGCGGCGTGATCGCGAGCGAGCCGGAGGGGTGGTTCAATTCGGCGGCGCGGCCCGCGAAGGCGTTGAGGCCGTCGGCGTCGAGAATGATGGGAACTTCGCGATGTCCGGTGACGACGCGGCGGATGAAGGATTGCGTCTCGGGCTGAGTGGAAAGCCCGGGGCCGATTGCGAGAGCGCGCTTACCCGCGAGCAGCGATGCAAAGGCGCTGCCTTCGAGCGCGCGCTCGGAGATCGTACCCGCTAGCGTAGCCGGCAGCGGCGCGGTCATCACTTCGGGCGTGTGCATCGCGATGATTGGCAGCGCGGGCTCGGGCGTGCCAACTGTGACGAGTCCCGCGCCTGCGCGCAGCGCCGCCCATGACGCGAGCACGGCGGCGCCGGTCTTCCCCACCGAACCGGCGACGACCAGCACGTGGCCGTAGTCGCCTTTGTGGCCCTCGGCTTTGCGCGGGATGGCGAAACGCGAAAATTCGGCGGCATTGCTCCAGCGCATGCATGATTGGCCCACTTCCTCGATCAATTCGGGAGGCGAGCCGATTTCACGGACGACGAGTTGGCCTTGGTAGTCGGCGGCAGCGCCATAGAAGAAGCCGCGTTTGGGCGCGGTGAACGTGACGGTGAAATCGGCGAGCACGGCGGCGCTAGCGACTTCTCCAGTGTCTGCATTCACGCCAGACGGAATATCGACGGCGACCGTCCGGATTCCCGGCTTGCGCGCGTTGATGGCTTCGATCGCTCGGCGCAAAAGGCCTTCGACTGGGCCGCGGGCTCCGGTGCCGAGAAGCGCGTCAATAATTAGCGAAGATGCCGGGAGATCACGAAGAGCGGAATCGAGCGCACGTGTGTCAGCGATTGCGACCACTTCCCCGCCGGCTTGCTTCCAACGATTCAGATTTGCGGCGGCTTCGCCGCGCAATTCCTGCTCGCTTGCAAACAAACAGACGACCGGCTTCGCGCCCATTTGCAGCAGATGGCGCGCGACTACGAAGCCGTCACCACCGTTGTTGCCCTTGCCGCATAGGACCAGGATTTTTCGCCGGATGAATGACGGGAATTGTTCGCGGATAAATTCGGCGATGCTGCGGCCCGCGTTTTCCATCAGCGTGAGGCTCGGAATGCCGTAGCGCTCGGTGGTGAGCCGATCGACTTCGCGGGTTTCGGCGGCGGTGAGGATTTTCATGATGGCGAACCAGCGTTCGAATCAGCGCGAATTGAGCGTGACAGCAATTCGGGCGCAGCATGCTGCGCCCCCATGGAAGAAACCGAGTCTTTCACAACACCGCGATCCGGCAAGGAACAGTATATGCGAAAGCCGCGCGAGGTTTCAGTTCATGCGCGCGACGACGACGGTGATGTCGTCGGCCTGCTCGGCCGTGCCGGCCCATTGCTCGACGGTTGTAACGAGGCTGTCGGCGATGCGTTCCGCCGGCATATCACGGTGGTGGAGCACTTCGGAGCGCAGCCGCGCGATGCCAAATTCCTCGCCATAGACGTTTTCAGGTTCGGTCAAGCCGTCGCTGAAGGCCACGAGCAAGCTGCCTGGCTTCACCAGCATGGTGCATTCGGTGTACTTCACGTCTTCAAAAAGGCCAACCACGGTGCCTCCCTGGTCGAGACTCTGAACGCACCCATCGGTGACGAAGAGCGGCGGCAGGTGGCCTGCGTTCGTGTAGGTGAGCGTCTTCGCCTCGGAATCATAGATGGCATAGAAGAAGGTGGCGTAGCGGTCGTCGGAAGTATTTTTGAAGAGGTGGCGATTAAGGCGGGAGACAAGCTCGGCGGTACTGCAGGAGCCGTCGAACATCGCCGTGCTGCGCAAAGCGGCCTGGAGGCTGGCCATTAACAGGGCGGCGAAAATTCCCTTGCCGCTGATATCGGCGACGGCGATGGCGACGCGAGTGGGGCTGAGCGTGATGAAGTCGTAGTAATCGCCGCTGACCACGCGCGCGGGACGGCAAATGGCGGCGATATCGAGACCGGGAATATTGGGAAGCGTTCGCGGGAACAACTGCTGCTGCACTTCGCTGGCAATTTCCACTTCATGCGCCAATTTCTGGCGCTCGCGCTGCTCGTCCAACAGCTCGCCGACGGAGCCGATCATTTCGTTGAATGATTCGGCGAGCGATCCTAACTGATCCTGCCTGGAAATGTGGATGCGATAGCCTAGATCGCCACGGCGGACGTGCAGGGTTCCCTGGTAGAGATCGGAGACCGAACCGGTAATCGTTCTGGCCAGCAGATATCCGGTGGTGAATGCAGCGATTTCGAGCAGGAGGAATACCACGCCCATCACTTCGAGGCCTTCGACCAAAACCGGCCCGAGGTCTCCAACGGATGTAAGCAAAGCGGCGTTCACACTCGACGGACGGAGGGCGAATTTGGCAAACACAGGGCGCTCGACCGCATCGGCGCCCGTATCCGCCCGGCGCGCTTCGAGAGTAGAAATACCGTTGAATGCTGGATCGATCAGCCAATACTTCGACGGCGGCGTTTTTCGAGTGACGCTCGAAATTTGCTGCTCCGGAACGTAGGTCGTTCCATTCAGGCGAATCCCGCGAGCGGAACGGCTGGTGGCGGGATCGAGAAGCGTGAAATCGATGGGGCCGAGTTGCGGAGGCAGGCTATCGAGCGTGGTGGAAGTGATCGGGGCAATGACGAGAACGGTGGCTTTGCCGCCGGACACGTCCAGACTTTCGGCGGACGAAAAGTAAAGCCGACCGCGGAACTCGACCAAACCCTTGAATTGTCCACCATTCACGGCGCGCACCAATTGCGAACCGTGATTCAGATAGGCGCTCAAGCCAGGCCATTCGGCCTGCGCGGCGGCGATCACGCTGGCGACCGCCGGGCGCGAGAGAATGGGGCTTACGACGGCCGTGGAGTTTGGCGCTACAGGCCGATCAGGTTCGATGCCCTTCTCGCGCGAGACGGCCGCGGCGATAAGGTTGGTGTCCGCCGCGATGACGTTGACGCGCTCCTGGAGATCGTCGTGGAGCAGATGCGCGCCGATTTGCAGTTCGAGCAGGTATGCCGAGCCGGCTACCATGGCAATGAGCAGCAGGATCGGGATAATCGCCGCGAAGACGTAAACCATCCACAAGCGGTTGCGAAGACTCCAGAGCCAGCGATGGCGAATCCACGGGATCGAGCGAATCGCCAGATAGACGAAGGCGATGAAGGCGAGCAAACCGATGAATGGAATCGAGCCGAGCGGCGTCACTGCGCGGTGCAGAATCGCAAGCGCAATGTAGATCAGAATGACCGCGAGCGCCACGCGGTCGGCCACGGTGGTTTTGCGAAGGAATAAGCCCAGGCGGCGCGAGGACATCCGATGCCCAAGAGGAGAGCGCGGCGGCTCACGCAGCTGAGTGCCGGAACCGCTCATGTTACCGCGCCTTGTTCCTTTTTAACTTTAGCGGCGGCGATGCGCACTTTACTGTGCTTGCGGCTGTAGAAGGCGTACACGATCATCCCAATTATCAGCCAGCCGATGAGTCGATACCAAGTGATTGGAGGAAGGCTCAGCATGGCGCCAATCGACGTGACGATTCCAAGGATTGGGACCAGCGGAACGAGCGGCGTCTTGAATGGACGAGGAAGGTCGGGGCGGCTTCTGCGCAACACCCACACTCCGGCGGAAACGATGGCGAAGGCGAGAAGCGTCCCGATATTCACGAGGTCGGCCAGATCGCCAATGGGTATCAGAGAGGCGAAAAACGCGACGCACACTCCGACGATGAGCGAGGAAATCCAAGGCGTGCGAAAACGGTGGTGAATCGCGCCGGCCCACTTCGGAAGCAGGCCGTCTCGCGACATGGAATAAAACACGCGCGACTGGCCGAGCAGCATGACAAGCATGACGCTGCCGAGGCCGGCGACGGCGCCAGCCTTGACGAGCAAGCTGCCCCACTTGACGCCGGTGGCGTCAATTGCGATTGCGACGGGATCGGCGACGTTCAGCGTGCTGTACGGAACGACGGCGGTGAGTAAGCCGGACACCAGGATATACAGGATCGTGCAAATGACCAGCGAGCCGATGATGCCGATGGGCATGTCGCGCTGCGGATTTTTCGCTTCCTGAGCGGCGGTGGAGACGGCGTCAAATCCGATATAGGCGAAGAAAATCACGGATGCGCCGCGCGCTACGCCCGACCAGCCGAACTCCCCGAAGTGGCCCTTGTTGGCAGGCACGAAGGGATGCCAATTGGAGGCGGCCGCGCCGGTGTGATGCAGGACGAAGGCGCCCGCAATCGCGATGAACACGAATACGATGGCGACTTTGATGAACACGACGACGGAGGTGAAATTCGCGGATTCCTTGATGCCGACAATCAGGATAAACGTCGAGAGGGCAATCGCTAGAAACGCGACAAGATTGAAAACGCCCACAGCGTGAGGCAATGAACTCGGATTTACGCCCGCCGATTGAAGCGTCTGCCGAATGGCCGCCAATTGTTGCCAGTGTCCTCGATACCGCACCAATTGGGTGCCAGGAGTTGCGATCCATTGGGGCGGAATATGCAGACCGAGGTCGTCAAGGAGACTCACGAAATAGCCGCTCCAGCCGGAGGCGACGGTGGCGGCGCCAAACGCATATTCGAGGATCAGGTCCCAGCCAATGATCCAGGCGACGATCTCGCCAAGCGTGGCATAGCCGTAGGTATAAGCCGAGCCAGCAATCGGAATCAGCGAAGCGAACTCGGCGTAGCAGAGGCCGGCAAACGCGCAGATGATGCCGGACAAAATGAACGAGATTACGATGGCCGGGCCCGCTGCCGTGGCGGCGGCATTGCCGGTTAGAACGAAAATGCCCGCGCCGATGATCGCGCCGATGCCGAGCGTAATCAGGTTGACCGGGCCGAGCGCGCGGCGGAGCGAGCCTTCGCCGGACTCGGAGGCTTCGTCCATGATCACGTTTAGCGGCTTGGTGGAAAAGAGTTGAAGGGCCATTCAGGCTCTCCGCAAAAAGTTCCCGCACCCGCCATAGCGGGCAAGCTCATAAACCGGGCATGGGCGCGCGGTTTCGAGTTGCGGGCACCGGATTGTCTCCGAACAGGGCCGGGACTTCAAGCGCTGCCGCCGGCTCGCTCGTTTATGGCTGCCGGTTTCGACAGCAACCGCCAGAAGGCATAAACCGGAACACCCAACAAAACGATGATCAGTCCCGGCCAGGTGTACTGCGGCTTATAGCGAAGCAGTTGAATCTCGAGAAAGACCGCCATCACCAGATAAATCGCAGGCAGGACCGGGTAGCCAATGGCGCGATACGGACGAGGCATATCCGGGCGCTTCCAGCGCAGAACGAAGAGTCCGGTGAGGGTGAGGATGTAGAAGATCACCACGGCGAATATAAGAAAGTCTAGTAGTTGGCTGTAGGTGCCGGAAAGACAAAGAAGCGACGCCCAGACGCACTGAACGATCAAGGCGACAGCCGGGACGTGGCGGCGGCTGATGGCGCCGACGGAGCGGAAGAAGACCCCGTCTTTCGCCATGGCGTAATAGATTCGCGCGCCGGACAGGATCAGGCCGTTATTGCAGCCGAACGTGGAAACAAGGATGGCGAGCGCCATCAGGATGGCGCCAATGGGGCCGAAGATGACCTGTAAAGCGGCGGTGGCGACGCGCTGGTCGGCGGCGAACTCGATGCCGCGCGCGAGGGCCGTGACTCCGTGAGGATCGCCCGCGAGGGGCAGGACGCGTAGATAGGCAAAGTTCGCAAGCACATAGAGCAAAACCACCAACCCGGTGCCCATTGCGAGAGACAGCGGCAGATTGCGATGCGGATTTTTGACTTTGGCTGCGGTAAAGGTGACGTTGTTCCAGGCGTCCATGGCGAATAGCGAGCCGACCATGGCCACGCCGACAAGCGTGAGCGTGCCGATCATGCGGGTGGGCGAGTCAGGCGGATACGGATGCATCACCGACCAGCCGGCATAACGCCAGAAATGAGTGAAATTGGCTGAGCGCGCCACGGCCGTGGTGAACCAAAAACCGAGCAGAACGAGCACGGCGAGCGAGCCAGTCTTTGCCACGGTGAAAATATTTTGTACGATTTTTCCGAGCCGCAAGCCGCGCGTGTTGACCCAGGTAAGCAGGACGATCGAAACGATCGCGAGTAAATTCTGACGGTTCAAACCGACGTGATACGGGCCGAGCGCACCGAACCAGAAGTGCCACGGTCCGAATGTGCCGGATTTTCCGATCCATGCTGACGCGGAGAACCAGGGAAAAATCAAAGCAGTGAATTTTGCGAACGCGATTGCGACGGCGGCGATGGTGGCTGTTTGGATGACCAGCAGCATCGTCCAGCCGTAGAGAAAGCCCCAAATTTGGCCGAGCGATTCGCGCAGATAAACGTACTGGCCGCCCGCGTACGGCATAGCGGCGGCGAGTTCGCCGTAGGAGAGCGCGGCGATGATGGTCATGACGCCGGAAGCGATCCAGACGAGAATCAGCAAGCCGGGGCTTTGCACTTGATGCGCGATATCCGCGGAGACGATGAAAATGCCGGAGCCGATCATCGATCCGGCCACAATCATCGTGGAATCGCACAGCCCGAGACCTTTGACGAGTTCGCCGGTGGATGGCGGATGCGCCGTGCTGTTCACTTGTACTCCCTCAGCCACGATGCGCCCTTGGATTCACCGCGATCTCGCGCGTTCAAATGCCGCGGCGTAATCGCGAAGGCGCGCGGCGGAATCGGCTGCTTGCGTCAAATCGCTGATTACCGCCAGTGAATCGGCTCCTGCGTGATAAACCTGCTCGGCCGTTTCCGCCGTGATGCCTCCGATGGCGACGAGCGGCTTGCGCGTAAGCTGGCGCGCCGCGCGGACGAGTTCCACGCCGACAACGGGATCCGGGTTGACCTTGCTGGCTGTCGGAAAGATAGGCCCCACGGCAATATAATCCGCCGAAGTGCGGTCCGCCTCGCGAAGTTGCGCGAGGTTGTGTGTCGAAACGCCCACCCATCGGCCAGGACCGCAGATTTGCCGTGCCGCTTCGACCGGCAGGTCGTCCTGGCCGACGTGAACGCCCCCGGCTTGGGTGATTGCGGCGATGTCCGGGCGGTCGTTGACGATCAGGCGCGCGCCGTGAGGTTCGAGGCACGGCAAAAGCGCGCGAGTTTGGGCGCAGATACTGGCGGCGGAAGCGTGCTTAAGGCGCAGTTGGATTAATTGCGCGCCGGCGCTGGCGAGCGCCTCTGCAAATGCAACGACGCGTTCTTGTGGAATAGTTGAATCGATAATCGGATAGATGAACGGGAACAAAACACGACCTCGCGGTGGTCTATTGTCTCATGCCGCGGCTGGCAACGGCCGGGCGGCGCTCGTCTACTTCGTCACGATCGGGAACATTTTTTCGAGCGAGTGGGTGTTGAAATTACCAGAGACGAAGTCCGGGTGCGAGATGATGCGCTTGTGGAGAGGGATGGTGGTCTGGATGCCCTCAACGACGAAACCATCGAGAGCCCGGTGCATGCGCGCGATGGCCTCGGTGCGGTCGTCGCCATAGGCAATAAGCTTGGCGACCAGCGAGTCATAATAGGGCGGCACGACCGCATCGGCATGAGCGGCGGTATCCACGCGCACGCCGGGCCCTCCCGGCACGCGAAAAGCGGTGATGCGCCCGGGAGACGGCGTGAACTTCACCGGATCCTCGGCGTTGATGCGGCATTCGATGGCGTGACCGTGAAAGTTAATGGGGCGCACGACATCCTGCATGCGTTCGCCGGCGGCCAAGCGTATCTGCGACTTCACCAGATCGACGCCGCTGACCATCTCGGTCACGGGATGCTCCACTTGAATACGCGCGTTCATCTCGATGAAGTAGAGATCTCCTGACGAATCGCGCAGGAATTCCACCGTACCGGCGCTGGAATAGCCGACCTTCTTGAGGGCCTCGACGATTTTGCCGCCGAGCCGGTTGCGCGTGGCGGAGTCCATAACGGTCGAAGGAGACTCTTCGAGCACTTTCTGGTGGCGGCGCTGCAAAGAGCATTCGCGCTCGCCGAGATGAATCACATTGCCATGGCGATCGCCCATCACCTGGAATTCGATATGGCGAGGATTTTCGATCAGCTTTTCGAAATAGACGTTAGGGCTGCCAAATGCTTTTTCGGATTCGGAGCGCGCGGTGTGAAAGGCGGGCAGCAATTCTTTCTGGCTGTGGACAACCCGCATCCCGCGGCCGCCTCCGCCTTCGGCCGCTTTAATCATCAGCGGAAAACCGATTTCATCGGCAGCGCTTGACGCGGCGGCTTCGTCGGGCACTACGCCGTCGCTGCCGGGAATGATCGGCAGCCCCGCGGCGGCCATTTCGACGCGAGCGCGATCCTTTTCTCCCATCATGCGAATAACCGCCGGCGACGGACCGATGAACGTGATGTGTGATGCCTCGCAGACTTCCGCGAAATTGGCGTTTTCGGAAAGGAAGCCGTAGCCAGGATGGATGGCGTCCACATTGGCGATTTCGGCGGCGCTGATGACCTGCGGGATGTTCAGGTAGCTATCGGAGCTGCGCGGGGGGCCGATGCAGACGGCCTCGTCCGCGAAGCGCACGTGCAAAGCGTGGCGGTCCACCTCCGAATAGACAGCGACGGTGCGAATGCCCAGTTCCTTGCACGCGCATAGCACGCGCAGCGCAATTTCGCCCCGGTTTGCGATCAGAATTTTTTTGAACATTTGGGTCACGGAATGCTGAACGAGAGGCGCGTGCGTCCGAAACAAATCCTTGGGACCGCGCAACGGCGCCGGTTCACTTGGCGCGCATACGAACGTCGAAAAGAGGAGCGCCGTACTCCACGGGCTTTCCGTTTTCGGCGTGAATTCGCACCACCTCGCCCGCCACGTCCGATTCAATCTCGTTCATCAGCTTCATTGCTTCGATGATGCACAGCACCTGGCCAGACTCGACGCTGGCGCCAACGGTCACGAAAGGTTCGGCCTCCGGACTTGGCGCGCCGTAGAACGTTCCCACGATGGGGGATTTGATCGTATGGATGTTGTCGCTCTGACGAGCCGCGGCAGGTAGAGACACAGCGGCCGCACGCGCCGGCTCACCGGCTACGGCAACTGGCTGCGGGGCCACATATTCCAATTGGGGCCGAATGACGCCTGCCGGTACCCCCGAGGCTTTTTTCAGCCGTACGTGCAGATCGCCGTGCTGATACTCCAACTCCTCCAAGCCGTGCGACTGCATGAAGCTCAGCAGACGCTCGATTTCGGCTAGGTTTACGCCAAACGACTCCGCACTCGCGCCACTTTCAAGTTTCGATTTTTTCGCCATTATAATTCGATCAGATTCCGGGGAGCTGTGGTCAGTTCCTCCGCGCCTCGCGCGGTTATCACGATATCATCCTCGATGCGGATTCCACCCAAGCCTTCAATGTAAACGCCGGGCTCGACGGTGACCACCATGCCTTCCACAAGCACCGTCTCGTCGCCCTTTCCGATCCGGGGAGCCTCGTGGATTTCCAGGCCGATGCCGTGGCCCGTGCTGTGCGTAAAATAACGCCCCAAGCCGGCGCGACGCAGCACGTTGCGAGCGGCAGCGTCCACGTCCTGCGACTTTGCTCCAGGCTTGGCCGCCGCTTTTCCGGCTTCCAACGCGTCCTGTACGGCGCGATAGAGCGACTTGACCCTTCGCGGCGCTTTGCCAACGAACACCGTGCGAGTCATGTCACTGCAGTAACCGCGAAGTATAGCACCGTGGTCGAGCACCACCAATTCGTTTGTAGCGACTTTTTTGGCCGATGGGTGGGCGTGAGGCCACGCGGAGCGCTCGCCGGACGCGACAATCGTGTCGAACGATGGGCCTTCAGCGCCCTGCCGCTTGAAATCCCTTTCGATTTCTCCAGCGACATCGAGTTCTGCAATTCCGGGGTGCAGAATGCGTCGAGTTCGCTCAAACGTCTTGCTAACGATGGCAGCCGCTTCACGAAGAATCGAAACTTCACCCTGATCTTTGGTCGCTCGCAGCTTCTCCACCGATGAAAGATCATCGATCCAGCGAACCTTCCGCGCGATCGCGGAATCGAGCGCCTGCTTCTGCGCGACGGTTACCTGTGCCGGCGAATAGGCCAACCGGCGCAGCGACCGGCGCGCTCGCAGCAGTTCACCCGCTGCGTTCAGAAGGCCCTTTTTAGCGATTCGGACGGTCGCGCCGGAGATTTCGTTTTTTGCCTGGATCGTGTAGCGGGTATCAGTGAAGAAAGTCGCGTCATCGGCTTGTATCAGGAGAAGCCCTGCGGAACCCGAAAAGCCGCAGAGATAGCGCACATTGGGAAGATGAGAAACGAGAAGTGCATCCGCGGAAATCCGATGAAGAAGGCGGCGGAGCCGATCCTGACGCGCCAGATACCGGCTCCGTTCGTTTAAAGCCTTATCCCGATCCCCCACTTACGAGGTGGCTTTCCCCGTCCTCCCTACTAACTCGGCAAAATGCGCGGCGTGAGGAAGAACAGCAGTTCCGCCGAGCTGGAGCTGACCGTGGTGTGCTTAAACAAGTTCCCGATCACCGGTATGCTTCCAACGAGCGGCACCTGATCGATTGACGTATTCTGCTGCGTTACGATGATACCGCCGATGACCACCGTAGCGCCATCGTTGACGGTAACCTTCGTCTCAGCCGATTGCGTATCGATTGCCGGAATTCCTTGGACGCGGGGGATGGATTGATCGATCTGGTCGTTTTCCACCGTTACGTCCATGTACACGGTGCCGTCGGCCGTGATCTGTGGAGTCACGTCGAGTTCCAGCACGGCGTCCACGAACTGAACGGACACGGTGTTATTGACAACCGTTTGCACCGGAATCTTAGTGCCCTGTTTCACGGTTGCCTTTTCGTTATTCTGGGTAATAACTTTCGGCTGCGATAGCAGCTTGCCGACTCCGCGATTCTCCGCTGCCGTAATGATCATGTCCAGGGCCACGTTGGCCGAACTGAAGCCGTACGCGATGCCGCTTGTCGGTGCCGCAGCTCCCAAATTGGTGACCGCAGGAATACCACTTGAACTGCCCGATGAACCCGAACTCCCAACCACTACCGGTGGCGCAACCGGCGGCGTCAGCGGCGTATTGATGCCCGACGCGCCGCCAACCACGTTGTTCCGGCTGGTGCTTCCGGCGGACAAGCCGAACTCCGTACCGATTTCACGGGCAAAGGAGCGGCTGGCCTCCACGACGCGCGCTTCAATCTCAACCTGCTGCGATCGCCGGTCCAGCTCTCGAATTAAGTTATCGATTACGGGCAGGGTGCTTGGAATATCGCGGATGATCAGCGTGTTCGATCGATCGTCGGCGATAATGTCTCCGCGCGGTGAAAGGAACTTTTTCAACGTATCGACCAGGGCCGTGGCCTTGGCGTAGCTGAGTACGCGTGTAGTGGTTATGACGTTCTCTGCTTGCGCCTGCGCCAGCGCCAGGTCGCGGGTTTCTTCCGCTTCCTTGCGGAGCGTGGCTTTGGTTGCGATGCGCAGGACGTTGCCCTCAAGTTGCTTGTCGAGATCGAAGTTCTTGAGGACGATATCGAGCGCCTGATCCCACGGCACATTATCCAGAACGATGGTTAAGCTGCCTTTGACGTTGGGATCGACGACTACGTTCAGTCCGCTGATTTCGTGGATTAGGCGGAAGAAATCGGCCAGGTCCACGTCCTTGAGGTTTACGGAAATCGGTTCGCCGGTGTACTTGGTCTGGCCCGTTGTAGCTGGACCCTGTGCCGTGGTAT
>JASHPG010000040.1 GCA_030038275.1 Candidatus Acidiferrales bacterium
AGCGCGTTTTCCGCGGAGGCAAAACAAGCGATGAAAACCCGTGCTGGTGCGGGCGCCGGAAACGTTCGAAAATTCAGCTTCGTGAGGATGCCGAGCGTCCCCATCGCTCCGATCATCAGTTTGTGAAGATCGTACCCAGCCACGTTTTTCACCACCAGCCCGCCGCTTTTTGTCTGTGTGCCATCGCCAGTTACGAATTCAAGGCCGAGCAGGAAGTCGCGCGCCGTGCCGTACGCCTGCCGCAGCGGCGAATGAACGCCCGACGCAATGGTTCCTCCGGCAGTCGCGCGGCTCAGGAAGGGAACTGCGAGCGGCAGGAATTGGCGGTGTCCGGCCAGCACTCCCGCAAGTCTTTGCAGTGGGACTCCGGGCTCAACGCTGAGCGTCAAATCGCTCGGATCGTAGGCGACGATGCGATCGAGCCGCGTAAGATCTAGGGCAACGTCGTACCGTGCGGGTGGAGCGCCCATCGAAAGTTTGCTTCGCGCGCCGCAGGGAACAATAGTGAGTTTTTCAGAGGCGCAGAATTTGACGATTTCCGAAATTTCGTCGCGTGAGCCGGGCTTTACCGCCGCGGCGGGCCGCATGTCGCCGATTTGATACTCGGCCAATTGTGTTGGGTCGCTGATTACGTTTGCCGCGCCGGAAATATCCGCCAGGCGGGTCGCCGCGGAGGCTGCAACGACCGTCATGATCGCCTCGCAAGCGGCGCGCCATCTTCTCGCCGCGGCCGGACGTAGATTTCGCCGCACCCTTTGGAATTGGGGAAAATTTTGCCGGGATTGAGTAGGCCATCGGGATTGAACGCCGCGCGCACGCGTTGCATCAGGTCGAGATCGGCGTCGCTGAAAAGCAGGGGCATCAGCCGGTCCTTTTCCATCCCGACGCCATGTTCTCCGGTAATCGAACCGCCGGCCTGCACGCAAAACGCGATGATTTCGTCGGCGGCGGAAACCGCGTCGCGAAACTGCTGCTCGTTGCGCTGGTCGAAAAGAATGATCGGGTGCAGATTGCCGTCGCCCGCGTGAAAGACGTTTCCGATCTGCAAGTCGTACTTGCGGCTGATTTCGCTGATGCGGCGCAGCGTGGCCGGGAGCTTCGTCCGCGGAATCACGCCATCCTGCGTATAGTAGCTTGTTGACACGCGCCCGACGGCGCCGAAGGCGTTTTTGCGGCCCTTCCACAGCAAGTCACGTTCGCCCGCATCGCGGGCTACGCGCACTTCCCGCGCGTGATGCATGCGGCAAACGTCCTCCACTTCCGCTGCTTCCGCCTCGGTCACTTCGCACAATCCGTCCACGTCGATCAGCAGGATCGCGGCGCAATCGAGCGGAAAGCCGGCGTGGACGTAATCTTCCACGGCGCGAATCGTCCAGCCATCGAGCATTTCGCAGGCAGCGGGAGTGATTCCTCGCGCCGTAATTTCCGCCACTGTTTCGGTGGCGTCGTCAACCGCGTCGAAAATTGCGAGCAGCGTTTCTACGGCCTCAGGCAAGCGCGTCAGCTTTACCGTAATTTCCGTCACAAGGCCAAATGTGCCCTCCGAGCCGACGAAAAGCCCGGTGAGGTCGTATCCCGGAGCGTCCAGCGCTGAATTTCCCAGGTGCAGCACTTCGCCTGACGGAAGCACCACTTCAAGCGCGAGGACGTGATTGGTGGTAACGCCGTAAGCCAGCGTGTGCGGCCCGCCAGAATTTTCGGAAACGTTGCCGCCGATCGTGCATGCCTTCTGGCTCGACGGATCGGGCGCGAAATGCAGTCCCAGGTGCGCCACGGCGGCGCTCAAGTCCGAATTCACCACGCCGGGCTGCACGCGAGCGATTTGATTTTCCGCGTCGATTTCCAGAATGCGGTTCATGCGCGCGAAAGACGTGACGATTCCGCCGTGCCGCGCGATCGCGCCACCGGAAAGCCCCGTGCCCGCGCCGCGCCCGACGAGCGGCGTCTTGTGCCATTGCGCCAGCCGCACAATTTCCACCACGTCTGCCGTGGTGCGTGGAAACACGACGCAATCGGGCCGTCCGGTTTCCACCGAGCCGTCGTACTCGTAAAGCATCAGCTCTTCCGGCCGGTGCAGGACGGCCGATGAGCCGAGCAGCTTTTTCAAATCGCGTACGAGCCTTGAGTTCATCTTCGCGGCGCGATTACGCCGATTCGCGCACACCTTTCGGCACTATAGTCGCGGCCTGTGGGGTCGTCAACGGAGGCTCGCCACGCAACGACGCATTCTCCATCTGCTGTGGCTGCCGCGTGCTGTGCCGCAATTGCCGCGCCGTGGTGTATTCTGTTCAGCCGCCGCGCGGCGAAATTCATCAGAGGTGAACGTTGAGCAAGCCGAAAGCCCTGGCGACGCGCCCGCTGTTTCCCGCCGCGCGCGAAATCCTTGAGCGCAACTTCGACGTTGAATATTGGCCGGTGCAGGACAAAATGCCGCGCGCGGACCTGCTGCGGCGCGTTGCCGATAAGGACGCCCTGATTTGCCTCCTGACGGAAAAAATCGACGGCGAACTGCTTGCCGCCGCGCCCAAGCTGCGAATCGTGTCCACTGTTTCCGTTGGATACGATCACATCGACGTGCCCGCCTGCACGCGCCGCAACGTGATGGTCACCAACACGCCCGGCGTGCTCGACGAAACAACCGCCGACCTGGCTTGGGCGCTGTTGATGGCGATTGCCCGCCGCGTGGTCGAGGGCGATGCGTGGATACGCAGCGGCACGTGGCCCGGATGGGAGCTCGATCAGCTTTTGGGCGGAGACGTGTACGGCAAGACGCTCGGCGTGATCGGCTTCGGACGCATTGGGCGAGCGATGGCACGCCGCGCCTTGGGATTTCAGATGCGAGTGCTGTATCAGAATCGCACCCGTGCATCGCTCGAAGTGGAAAGGGAATTGCGCGCCGAGTTTGCGGACCTCGACCGATTGCTCCGTGAATCGGATTTCGTCACGCTGCACGTGCCGTTGAGCGCCGATACGCGCCATTTGATGTCCGCCGTGGCTTTTGAAAAGATGAAGAGCACCGCATACCTGATCAACACGGCGCGCGGGCCGGTGGTGGATGAAGCGGCGTTGGCGCGGGCGCTTGAGGATAAGAAAATTGCCGGAGCGGCGCTGGACGTTTACGAAAGCGAGCCGAAGGTTCATCCGGCGCTGCTTTCGCGGCGCGATGTGATTCTCGTGCCGCACATCGGGAGCGCCTCCGTTGAGACACGCACGAAAATGGCGGTGATGGCCGCGACGAACGCGGCCGAGTTTTTCGCGGGAAGGCGCCCGCCGAACGCATTGAATGCGGACGCAGTGCGTCCGTAGAATTCCTGGAGGAAACGCAATGGCACTGGTAACACGCAACCACGTGAAGCTGACGATCGAGGGCGCGCGCGCCGTTCTGGAAGCCGCCCGCCGCAAGGCGCTGGAGATCAACGTACCGATGAACATCGCCGTGGTGGACGATGGCGGCCATTTGCTGGCATTCGAGCGCATGGATGGCGCGAAGCCCGCGTCGATTGCCATCTCCTTGGTGAAGGCGCAAGCCGCGGCGATGCGCCGCGCGGCCACTGGCCCAGCGAAATCGGCGGATGGCGTGAATCTGCCTGTGGCGCTGGGACTGGCTATCGCGAGTCCTGCGGAGCAGACGCCCGTGCGCGGAGGATTTCCGTTGATCGTGGATGCGCAAGTGATTGGCGCGATCGGCGTGAGCGCCGGAACCGAAGACCAGGATTCCGAGGTGGCCCGCGCCGGCGTGGCCGCCGTCGAAAAGATGTGAAGGAAACCGCGCAACGTATCTTCCGCAACACGCTCGCGGCTCTTGATATCTCCGCGACCATCGAGCAGAAGCTTGCGCGCCGCGGCACCACCATTCGTATTCACGGCTCGACGATAGACCTCGCGGCGTTCGATAAGATTCTTGCCGTCGCATTCGGCAAGGCGTCCGTGCCCATGGCGGAGGGCCTCGGGCGCGTGCTCGCGTCGGAATATAAGATCGAGGGAATATTGGTTTCGCTTTCCAGGCCGCCGCGCGAATTGCCGGGCTGGAAAAACTTCATCGGCGGCCATCCCTCGCCGAATGCTGAAAGCTTCGCCGCCGGCCGCGTGATTTTGGACCGGCTGGCCCAATGCGGCGAGCGGACGCTGATTTTCTTTCTGATTTCCGGCGGCGGGTCGGCAATGGTGGAGCAGCCGCTCGATCCAGCAATTGCTCTTGATGACTTTCGCGCGCTGAATTCCGCGCTGGTGACCTGCGGCGCGCCGATCGGCGAAATCAACGCGGTGCGCAAGCATCTCTCCGCGATCAAAGGCGGACGGCTTGCCGCCGCCGCGCCTCGCTCCATGAAAATTACCTTCGGCGTAAGCGATGTGCCGCCCGGGCAAGAAACGGCGCTCGCATCGGGACCCACGCTGCCCGATCCGACCACGGTTTCCGACGTTCTTCGCGTCGTCGATCAGTATGGCCTCGCGGCGAAGCTGCCGGAGTCGATTCGCGCGGCGCTGCGGCCGAACGCCTTGAAGGAGACTCCCAAACCCGGCGATGCGGCGTTCGCGCGTTCGCGGTTCGCCCTGCTGTTGGGCGAACACGAATTGATGCACGCGGCGCACCACGCGTGCGAGGCCGAAGGCTACGTTTGCGTTTGTGACGATACCACCAGCGATCGGCCCGTTGAAAAGGCGGCCGGGCATTTGCTGGCGCAACTGAAAGCGCTGGAGAGCGCGAATCCGGGCAAGGGAGTCGTGGTGCTGGCGGATGGCGAGTTGAGCAGCCCCGTTACCGGCGATGGAATCGGCGGGCGCAACGCGGCGTTCGTGCTGGCGTGCGTGGAAAAGATCGCCGGAAAAAAAATCACGGTGCTGAGCGCGGGAACGGACGGAATCGACGGGAACAGCGAGGCGGCGGGAGCGGTGGCGGACGGCGAAACGGCGGCGCGCGCGAAAAAAGCGCGACTCGATCCGAAGGATTTTCAGAGGCGGTCGGATTCGCATAATTTTTTTTCGAAGCTGGGAGACGCGATTTTTACCGGGCCCACCGGCAACAATCTGAGGGACCTGCGCATTTTGCTTTCCGGAGAGCCACGGCAGCCGTAGTCATTCCGCCGGGCCTTTATTTTGAACGGCATTGTTCTGAAGAATATCGAGCGCGGTCTGGATGTAAGGCGCTTCGACGGTGGTCAATTCCTGGCCGCCGAGCATCGCGCGAAGAGGAGCGGCGGCGGAAGGGTCGCCGCGGCGAGCGAGCGCGAGAATCGTGGCGACTTGCAGATCGAAGTATGGCTCGCGCAGGTAAGAGACGAGCTTTCGAGTGATTTTCCCGTTCGATCTGTCGAGAGCAGCGAGCGAAGCGATGGCCGATTCGCGGCAGGCGAACGGCTTTCCTGGAGCTGACCAATTCAGGAGAAGGGGAACGGCGCGCGAGTCGCCGAGAAAGCCAAAGGAAGCGAGCGCGGCGTTGCGAATGACGTTGTCCGGCGAATCGGTATCAGCAGCGGAGGCGAGAACGCTGAAAGCGCCGTCTGACCGGGTTTGCGCGAGGGCGCGAAGCGCGGCGGCGCGAACCAAGTAGGCCGAATCGGTGGTGGCCATGGCGACGAGTTTAGGGCTGGCGGCGGAATCTGGCGCAAAGCGAGCGAGTTGCTCGGCCGCGACTTCGCGCACCCATGGTTTGGGATCGGCGGTGGCTGAGAGCACGGATTTTTCGGCATCGGAGCCGCCGATTCTGGCTAGCGCGCGAAGCGCTTCGGCGCGAACGCCCCAAAAGGGATCGTGCAGCGCGGCGTCGCCGAGCGCGGAGATCACATCGGGATTGTCTCGAATTTCGGAGAGAGCGACGGCGGCATCGGCGCGGTCGGGAACGGATTCGGCATTCTTTAGCTGATAGATCAGCATCTCCGGCGGCTTATCGAAATCGACTTTTTTGAGAATTTTGTCGCCGGGATCGAAGAGCACCATGATCGGCGCGGCATCGGATGGAAATGTGAAAGTCTGCTCGGACTTGTCTATTTCGACGGTATAGGTTTTCCGGCCAGAAGACGTGGCGATTTCGACGTCGATGGGCACGTCGAAGAGTTCGACGAAGCCTTCGAGTTTCTGAGTTTGCTTCACGTCGAGCTTCACTTCGCGCGCGGCGGAATCGTAGGAATAGCTGACATTGAACTCGGGCGCGCCGGCGCGATAAATCCACTGATGGAAGAAGCGGTCCACGTTGACTGATGTGGATTGCTCGATGGCTTTTTGCAAGTCGGCGGTTACGACGTTCTGGCCGCGATTCGCTTCCAGGTAGTGATGGAGCGCGGCGAAGAACGAATCGTCGCCGAGCTTTTCGCGGAGCATCTTCAGCACCCAGCCGGCTTTCTGATAGGTGTTGCCGTCATATTGGGTGGAGTCGGTGAAATCGCGCGTGAGAATCGGAACGCCGAAGAGGCGCTTCTCGCGAAACCAGCGATTCCGCTCTTGCCAATATTCGTAGGCGGCCGCATCGGGGCCGTTTTTGTGCTCCAGCCAAAAATCCTCGAAGAAAGTTGCGAAGCCTTCGTTAAGCCATAGATTCGCCCAATCCTTGCAGGTGACGAGATCGCCGAACCACTGGTGCGAAAGCTCGTGCGCGTTCACAACGTCGGCGCCGATGCGATATTCGGGCGCGAGCAGCGGATTCACAAGATTGGAAGTGGAAAGAGTGGCGGCCGTGGTGTTTTCCATTCCGCCTTCGGTGAAATCGTCCACCGAGGTTTGCGCATATTGCGGCCAGGGGTACGGCACGCCGAGTTTGCTGGTGAAGAGATCGAGCATGGCTTTGGTGCGGACGAAGGTCGGCTCGATATCGGCCTGATCGCCGGTCGGGACGAGATAGCGGAGACGGATGCCGCGCCAGGTATCGTCGTGCTCGACGAAGTCGCCGGCGATGGCGGAAATCAAGTACGTCGAGAGCGGCTGCGATTGCTTCCAGTCCCAGGTTTTCGTGCCGTCTGGGTCATTATGGACGCCGATGAGTTGTCCGTTTGAAACCGTGTCCCACGATGCGGGAACGGTGAGCAACATTTCGGAAGTAGTGCGGTCGTTCGGGTAATCGTAGATGGGAATGTAGGCGTGCGTGTCTTCGGCTTCGCCTTGCGTCCAAATTTCGGCGGGCTGCCGAGGATAATTTTTGTCCGGGAGGATGAAGAAGATTCCGCGCTTAGGCCGGCCGGAATAGCGGATGAAAACATCGTAGCGAGCGCCACGCGGGGCGGGGCGGGCCAGCGAAACGATCAGGTGGTCCGAGGTGACGGTGAAGGGAGCGGAAGCGCCGTTGACGGTGACGGCGGAAATGTCGAGGCCAGTTGAGTCGAAAGAGAGCTGAGCGACGTTGTCTTCGAGCATGGAGAGCGTCTCGGTGACTTCGCCGTGGATGGCGCGGTGCTTGACGTCGAACCAGAGATGAGTGCGGACGTTTTGCAGGTCGTAATCGCGGGTTGGGGCGTAGGGACGGTCGGCACGGGCGACCGAAGCAACCGAGAGAAGCATGGCCCCAAGTACGGCCAGGAAGAGAGTCCTAGAGGTTCGAGGTTGGAGGTTAGAGATTCGAGCGGGAAATCCTGAGTGAGAAGATGTTCTAGAAGCTGGAGACTGGAGGCTCGGAACTGGAAAAGAAGATGCACCGGGACGTTCCGCCCTTTGATTTTCATCTCGCTTTATTTGCAGCGACTTACGAGGTGCCAAGGTTGATTGGCTGTTCCGCCCTAAAGGAGCACTTGAGCGGGAAGGAAAAGCGAATGGCGTGGGAGCGGGGCGCGCGACAGGTTGGGGCGGAATGCGGCGGAAGACCCGCGCGAAACCGCGACGGGAAGTGTCTCGGGTAGCGCCGTCAGCGGGATTCATAGCAAAGGAGTTAGATGAGATTCTACTCGTTCGGTGTCTCGGGTAGAAAAGGCGGCTGGAATGGTGCGGAGGACTTCGATCATGTTCCAATGCGCCGACGCGTTGTCCGCAGCGAGCATGTTCCGTCCCCCACCGGGCCTTAAAATAGCCCGACTAACGGTAACACGGATTGAGGCCAGAAACAACAGCTGATTGGCTCTGTTTTTGGGGTGATGCTTGCGTGACGAAGAATCCAGACTGACAGGCCAGAGGCGTATGGCGTTGTACATAAAGCGCCGCAGGGGCACTTCGCGCCGATGAACCGGAGCAGGTATTGACCATGGAAGGCCGCGGGTGTAGAGTTCTCTCGGTTACCGAGGGTATGCTATGAGCAAACCTTCCGATTTGGTGCAGGGCACGCTGGACATGTTGCTGCTGAAAATTCTGGCGCTGGAGCCGATGAACGGTTTCGCCGTGAGCCAGCGGCTGAAGCAAGTTTCCGGAGACGTGTTGCAGGTGAGCGACGGCTCGCTCTATCCGGCGCTGCACAAGCTGGAACAAGAGGGCTGGATCACGGCGGAATGGAAAACGTCCGACAAAGGCCGGCGGGCGAAATACTACTCGCTCACCCGGCTGGGACGGCGGCAGCTTGAGAGGGAAGCGGACAACTGGGGCAGGTTATCAAGCGCGATTTCGCGCGTGGTCAAATTAAAGGAAGCCTGACACGGCTCGTGGACAAACGCCAAGAATGGTGTCATTCCGACGGAGGATGCGACGAGCGTCCGACGAGGAATCTGCTTTTGTCTTGAGAAACGGGTACGGTGATGCGGCCTGAGCGTTGGTTGAAGAAGCTGACATTTTGGATGCGCTTGGTCTTGCACCGGCGAGAGGCCGACCGGGAACTGGATGACGAAATCGCGTATCACGTCGAATCGAAAACGGAAGAGAACATCGCGAAGGGAATGACGCCCAAAGCGGCCCGCCGAGCCGCGAGGATTGAATTGGGCGGCGTGGAGCAGGTGAAGGAGAGGATGCGATCGGTTCGAGCAGGAGCGTGGCTGGATACTCTACTTCAGGACATTCGCTACGGCCTTCGGATGTTGCGCAAGAATCGAGGATTCACTGCCGCCGCCATCCTCACGCTTGCTCTCGGCATCGGCGCGAATACTGCGATTTTCTCTGTCGTGGACGCTGTATTACTCAAGTCTCTGCCGTTTCGCGATGCAAGCCAGCTTGTGGCCATATCCGAAACATATCCCTCAATACCAGAGATTGGCGCGTCTGTGGCGGACTTTGAGGACTGGAAAGAACAGTCAAATTGTTTTACGCAGTTGGCAGCCTATGACCCGACCAATTTCGCTCACACAAAGTTGTTGGTCCACAATGAGCCACTAGATGCTCAAGGCGTGATTGTGACTCACGACTTATTTCCCCTGCTCGGAATTTCACCGATGTTGGGCCGTAATTTTCTCCCTCAAGAAGACGCACTAGGCGAGGGCGCAGTAGTGATTCTGAGCAATCGAACATGGACAACCGATTTCGACGCGAATCCCAGAATTCTCGGACAATCGATCACGCTCAATCAAAAACCTTACACCGTCATCGGTGTTCTGCCGCCGGAAATTCGCTTTCCTGGGAACGCCGACCTCTGGCTTCCCCTCGGCAACTTGGATAAGGATGATCGCACGAATCGGTTTTATCATCCGCTGTTTGTCATTGGCCGCCTGAAGCTTGCTGTTACCGTATCGCAGGCGCGGGCAGAAATGAGCGGAATCGCCGACCGGCTGGCTAGCGCTTACTCGCAAACGAATCATCAGTTTGGAGTCAGTGTCCGGCCGCTGATCGAAACCTACGTGGGTGGGTTGCGCACATACCTCCTTGTTCTTTGGGCGGCGGTGGGGTTGGTTTTGCTGATCGCGTGCGCAAATGTCGCGAGTTTACTTCTAACGCGTTGGTCCACAAGGCAGCAAGAGATGGCGGTGCGCAGTGCTTTAGGAGCGAATCGGCTGCGGCTTATCCGTCAAAGTCTGACAGAGAGTATCGTTCTGGCGGGGTTAGGCGGTCTGCTCGGGCTTGTTGTCGCTTGGGTGAGCACTCTTTGGTTTTCGACCTGGCTGGGAAAGATATTTGCGGCACCCATTCTGCGCGTGCATCGGATCCGCATCGATCCTGCTGTTGTGGGGATGACACTTCTAATCTCGACGATTTCAGCCGCGTTGTTTGGTGTGTTGCCAGCGATTCGCGCTAGCCGAACCGATTTGGAGAGACCGCTGCAATCGGGCGGGCGCGCTTCACAACCTGCCCATCGCCAAGTTACCCATCGGGTGCTCATTGCTGGGGAGGTCGCGCTCGCTCTCATCGTCCTCATAACCACAGGATTATTGGTGCGTACGTTGCGACAACTTCTCGCCACCTCTCCTGGGTTTCGCGTGGATCACCTCCTCACAGTGCGAATCTCGCTGCCCGGCGAGCACTATAAGTCAGACCAAGCGCGCATTGCTTTCTATCAAAGCCTGTTGACAAGGCTTCGCGCGCTCCCGGGCGTCGAAGGGGCGGGTATCATCGACCAAACTCCGCTCGTTTCGAATTCGGCGTCGAGTTTAGCATCGACTCGGTTCCTGGTCGTTGGCGCGCCGCCCTTGAAGCCGGGCGACTACCCTGTGGCAAACTTTCGCCAAGTGAGCCCGACCTACTTCCACACGATGGGCATCCCTCTGCTCACGGGGCGCACATTTCGGGCCGACGATCTCACTCGCGATGAGGAATCGGGAATGGTCATCAACCGGACGCTCGAACAGCGGTTTTTCCGCGGCGAGAATCCCCTTGGGCGCGAGATCTTGTTGGGCGTCGCAGCCGGACATCTAAGAAAAATTCCGATCATAGGAGTTGTTGGCGACACACGCGATCTGTCAGTTGATTCTCCGCCGGCGGCTGAGATGTACTTTGTGGGATTCGGTCAGGTATCTACCGTCGTAGTCCGTTCCGTAACTGCTCCGGCAAATCTGACGCCAGCCATTCGTGCTTCCGTGGCCGCCGTCGATCCCTCTCAATCGATTTTTGCGGTCGAAACAGGCGAGGAACTGGTGGATCAATCCATAGCGCGCCAGCGGTTTTCGGCAACTCTTCTGGCATTATTTTCTGCACTGGCACTCATTCTTGCAGCCAGCGGAATTTATGGCGTTGCCTCATATGCAGTGGCCCAGAGAACCCATGAAATTGGCGTGAGAATGGCGTTAGGCGCAGAACCGAAGATCGTGCTGGGTCTGGTTTTGCGGGAGGAGATGGTAGCGCCCTTGATTGGTATCGCAGTTGGCGTCGCATGCGCGATGGGCACGACAACAGCCCTTTCACACCTTCTATATGGCGTCGGCGCTAAAGACCCGGTTACCTACGGCGCGGTTTGCCTCGTATTAGCGGGAGCCGCTTTCCTGGCTTGCTGGATTCCGGCGCGGCGGGCGATGCGAGTCGATCCGATGGCGGCGCTGCGGCACGAGTAAGCTGGATGACGCGGAAAGATTCAGGCGCCCGCCTGAACAGTTTGCGGAAAAAAGGGCGATCCGGCGATGAACTGTTGTTCCTGGTACGCTCGGTCGGCTCCTACTGTGATCTCTCGCTCCGCGCTGCGCTCCCGGCGCGACCGCTTCTTCGGAATGATTTCCTGCAGCATCGCCAACGCCGCTTCGCGCTCCTCGCTCGCTCCCGACTGCGTCACGCACGGTTTCACGATCAGCCCATTGCGATTTTCCGTCACCACATGCCCCCAATAACTTGGCCGCGGTTCTCCCGCCGTGCTCTTCTTGTATCACCGCGCTTCGTTGTCAGTGCTGCTCTCATGCGTGTCCCGCAACAACTTCTTCCCGTGCTGACCGCTCCCGCGCCTTGGCGGATCTTTCCTCTCCTGAAAACTCTTCCGGTTCGCCCACGCTTCGATCAATGTCCCATCCACCGAACAGTGTTCGTCCGAGAGCAGCCCTTCCCCTCGCGCCTGCTCCAGCACGCACTCGAAAAATTTCCCCGCTACCTCCCCCTCCAGCAGCCGCTCGCGATTCTTGGTGAACACCGTTACGTCCCATACCTGTTCATCCATCGTCAGCCCCACGAACCACCGGAACAGCAGGTTGTATTCCATCTGCTCGATCAGCAGCCGCTCGCTGCGCAGCCCGTAGAAACATTGCAGCCGCAACGCACGCAGCAATCGTTCCGGCGCAATCGAAGGGCGCCCGTAACGCGAATACATCTGCGCCAACTCCGGCGACATCTCCACCAGCGCCGTGTCTACCATCTCCCGCACGCGCCGCAGCGGATGATCTAGCGGTACCCTCTTCTCCGCAGATACGTAACTGAACATTCCTTCCTGCCGTTCGTCTGATCCTCGCATGCTGCTTACATACCAGACTTCGAACCGATTGCTGCAACAATCCCATTCTCCCCGTGACTTTTTCCGCAAACTGTTTGAGGTGGCCATCTCTTCGTGAGGCGTGCCGAGGCGCCTGATTGCGCAAATGAAGAGACATCCCGCGACACCAACCCAGTAAAGATGCCTCGCAGGCGACATATGCTCACACCCTAGCATTCACGAAGCCTTCCAGCCCGCCTTGCGATAAAATGCAGTCAGCACGAAAACATCTGACATTATGTTGGCTTGAAGAGATGGAACGAAGAATACGCTACAAGCCAAACGAACGTGAAATCTCGCTTGGCCTTGAGGAGGCCGGAAACGGACCTTCAGTCGTCCTCCTGCCGGCACTAAGTTCGATCTCGACCCGCGATGAAATGCGGCCGCTGTTAGACAGACTTGCGTCGAACTTTCATGTTGTGACCGTAGACTGGCCTGGATTCGGCGACTGCCCGCGCCCAAGATGTGATTGGTCGCCGGAAATACTTTCTAGCTTTCTTGACTGGTTCCTCACCGAAGTCACGCCCCTGCCGCACGCGATCATCGCTCCCGGGCACGCCGCGACGTACGCCCTTCATCAAGCGGTCTGTCGGCCAGGCACAACGGGCCGACTGGTCCTAATCGCGCCGACTTGGCGCGGTCCATTGCCAACTGTTCTCAATGGCCGGCGGTCGTGGTTCGCACGAATTCGGGCCGTACTGGATTGCCCGGTCGTGGGACCACTACTCTACCGAATGAATGTCAGTCGGTTTGTCATTTCAAAAATGACGCGTGGTCACGTATACGACGACACTGAATGGTTAAACGGGCAACGCCTATCCGCTAAACTTACGATTACGCGAATGCAAGGTGCCAGGTACAGCTCCGTACGTTTCGTCACCGGCGCTTTGGACCGCGTGGAGAGCCGTACGTCTTTTCTGGATCTTGCTCGCCGTGCAAACGTGCCAATTCTCGTGCTCTATGGTGACAACACGCCCCAAAAGTCGCGGGCCGAGATTGAGGCGCTCGCAAGTATCCCAGGCGTTCGAACCGACCGGCTACCAAGAGGGAAGCTGGCAATTCACGAAGAATTCCCTGACTCGGTCGCCGATGCAGCTATGGCTTTTCTATCCGAAAACTAATGTCAGAGCAGGCCGACTTTAAATTAGCAGCTTGGTTCCAGCGACACATATTTTTTGACGTTTATAGTTCAGCAATCCACTCCATTAGCATTGATCAGCGCATGCGTGGCACCTGAGTCTTCGCCGCCGTAGATCGCAGCAATATTTGGATGATCGAGCAATGTCAGCACTGTCGCTTTGCGTTCAAACCGCCCCATGCGTTCCGCGTCGCGCGCGAACGCCTTGGCAGAACTTTGATCGCTACATCGTCCCAGCTTCTCGTGCGCGGTACACCTTCCCCCTGCCCCCAGCACCAATCGCGCCAGTGACCTCGTGCGCCCCGATTATAGCCCCGGTGACGTAACTCGTCCGATCACTTTTTCCCGCGTGGCAGTGGGTGTGTAGTCGATAGGTCGCTCATATTCACATTACGACACGATCCAAATCGCGCCCCAGCGTTGCCCCGTTGATTCTGTCGTGCGGTCGGGGGCGGATGCAAGCAATTTGCAGCGGCTCCTCCCAGTCGGGATGAAAGACGACCACTCGGACGACCAGGGTGCCATCCGGTTTCACCTGCGTGTATACGCTCACCGAATCCCATATCTCTAGCGCACCGCGGCGCAGCAGAAGCGCCCGACAGTCACTTCGACCGAACTCCTGCACAGAAAGCAGGAACAACAGGTCACGCCTCGGGTTCTACAACGAAAAAGCCGACGCAAGCAGGCTGGTGGCGGCATCCACGCGAGCTGATGCGCCGCGGAGTGCGACCAACTTTTCGAATTCGACCGACGTTCGACCATCTCGCTGGCCCTCATCGCACCAGTAGCAGGGTCATTTTGTCCGAGGTCGGAATCATTCGTTAGGGTGCGTTGGCGTCCAAGGGAGTCATCGAAATCAACAGCCCTCCTTTTTCATCTTTGTTGCCGGGCATGCCCGAAATTCGAAAGGCGGCGTACTGGACATTGCGGGCCCTGCCTGGCAAGTGCAAGGTCCACGATGAAGCGTTAGCGTGATCGCTGTCAACTTCCGTGTTGCTCTCGCCTCCCGAGAGCAGGGCCTCACGACAAGAGAACGAAACTGGCGTTGAGATTGGCTCGCGGCTGCGGACAACAATTCTCCAAGAACCCATTTGCGGCTTATCGATCACTACTGTTTTGCTCGTACTCGATATTTCCTCCTGCGCCGCAATATAACAGCCGTTCTTGCCAGAGCAGTTCAGCACATATACATCGGCCGGCTTTTGCAATCGGGTCCGCGGAGTGACGCGGAAGCGCCATTGAACGAGGCCGGCAGGTAGCTGCCTATCCAACTCTCCGAACGCATGCGGCCCGGTAGCTCTTAGAACTTCGGTCCGAATTGTCGCGTCATACACTTCGGTTCTGCCACGAACAGCGGCCAAATGATTGATGATGGTCAGCGTATCAGCCGCTCTTTTGATACTGACGCCATATTTCGAGACAGTCAGTTCCGCGTGAATCGGAATATCGGGAGAAGGGCCGTCATACTGCGTTGCGTATTCCTGTTGCCCCCGGTTTTCCCAAAAAATCTCCTGGTTCCCCGGATCATCATTGGTGACGAGAGACTCAAGCCTTTCGATAGGACCGACGTGATGCACTGCGTCAACTGCCTCTCCTGGAGGCTGGGTCTCCGTGTCGTAATCGGAGCCGGGGAAAGAGCGCGTCGAAATCATTTCCGGGCCTGTGTATGGGATGTGCATTGCATAATCGACGGCTTGTACGCTGTTGTTCACCGCAACGTACCAATATTCACTCCTGAGCGGTGGAATTGTGGACTCGTATTTCTTCACTCCCGGCGCGATATCGGTGCCTTTATCCGGCACTCGCACGGAGAGGGGCACATCCTGCATGACAACGTCGGCCCGTGTGTCACGCAATTCCAGGCAAGCAAGATGCCAGCCAGAAACACCACTTACGCGAAACCGCACGCTTACGGGCCTGCCTCGAACTAGAGTAGCTTCGTGATCGAGAAGCGTATAGGCCCCATCATTGCCACGCAAAGCAAAGGTATACTTTCGTCCGTGGGCATAGCCCCCATCGCGAGTGATCCAGATTCCGCCGTCTAATTCTTTGCCGGGAACGGGCAGGTCGGCATGGAAACCCTGAACCTCTACGCTTTTACCTGCTTCCTTTCGCGAGACCGTGAAATAGGTTAGTTCGGGATTATGCGGATCGTCGGCCCGCGCCATTCTCACAAGCTGCTGCCAGGAGCGTGCGGCATTGACTAAGCCATATCCCTGCTGCGAAGCCGCAATACCCTCCAGCAGGCGGGTGCCGGTAAAAATAGCGTTGGTTAACCGGAGCGCGTTATAACGAATGTGCTTTTGCCGGGCTTCACTGATCAAATCCGCCAAAATGCCACTGACAATCGGGATCGCAGGAGAATTGTTATCTCCTATCGTGTATCCATTGGGAGCCATTGGAGCAAGTCTGTCGTCAAAGCCGTGTCGCTTGCCATCCTTCTCAGTAATGTCAATTGGGTCGTATCTGGACTGAGCCTCCAGATTCGCAGACGGCGCAAGCACATTGTTGACCATGCCGTTCGCCAACCACCAAACAAAGCTGTTGATCGTATCTTTGTAAGGAGGTCCGATCTGTCGATTGCGCCACAGCATCTCTGGACCTGCATAATCATTCACGTGAATCGCACCGACTGCTGCGGAAAACGCCACAAACGGCTTGTCGTACACCGCAATCGCCCGTTCGATTACATGCTGCTCGAAGTCTTCCTTTCCTTCATCCGCACCTGTGTACCAACCGCGCCCTATTCCACCAGAAAAGTTGACGATATCGACGTCTCGCCTAGCGAATAGCCTCACGATGGCGGCGAGCAGCGTTGCTCGCGTAATGTTCTCGTCGATGAGTTGAGCGGCCGGCGCAGTCCCATCGAACAGACCGCCACTCCAGTTATTTCCGGCGAGCGCACCGGCGACATAGGTTCCGTGTTCCGCTGCGATGCGGATATACACTGCATCGTGCGCGGGATCGATCTTGACGCCGAATGGTATTCGGTCGTCGTTATCGCCATTTTTATCGCCGAACCAACCGACATCATGCGTCACGCCATAATCGCCGAGAGCGCGTTGATTTCTAAAGCTTCCGTCTCCATCTGTGTCGACCCATACTCGACCAGCTTGCTCGTCCCACAGTACGCCCACGGCCAGCTTCAGTTTCCTCGTCTGCGGATTTCCCTCAGGACCTAACAACAGATCCTGCCTGAAAATGCCAAAGCGATAGGTTCCGTCCTTTGGTACCTTCCAAGTGTGTCCAGCCGCCTCGAAGCCTTGGTGCTTTGTCCGAAAAGGATTTCCGAAACGGACCCAGTTGCTGTCGTCGTCCGGGGTGGTTAGCGTTTCAATATCGGCGACCTTGGGGACGATGTTTCCCTGCGCATCCTTGGACTGGCCGATCTCTGGATGAAGTAGATCAAAGCCATCGTCCGCGACGCCAACGCGAACGCCACGCCCGTCTGCTTCAGAATGCTCCTTCCAAAGCGCGGTCAAACCTATCTCGCTGGCAGCAAAATAAGGGCCATCGCTACGAACCGTCATGGTTACTTTGGGATAGGGAATCTCAATCGGTGAGACCGGCTGGGTTTTGCGATCGCCCTGTGGAACCTCAGCAGCGGTGCCCTGATACAAACGATTGTCGTTACGAGTATATGCATAGGCGACGCCCGCAATATCAAGCGTGTCGAGCAAGTTCCTCCGGGAAATCGTAACCAAAGCGTAGCCAGATCGCTCGTCTGCGTAATCAATTGTGGCGCCTAGCCGAACCAAGGAATCTAGCATTGGCTTGGAACACCCGGGCTCAGACAGGAATTGCGCAAACACTGGAGACCGATCGGAGGATACAACTTCTATAAACTGTCCTCTTTCATACTGATTGAGGGTTGCGTGGCCCGAACATTGAGCCATGCACGGAAACGAACAAATCAGCGGCAGCCCAGCAACGAGAAACCACGCCTTCAGCAAGGATTCTCTGGTCTTTGCGGCGCTTTGTGTTATGGGACTCAAGTTGCTCCTAAAAACGATTCGTGGCGACGCGGCACCCCAACTCAGATAGTGTTGAACACCTTCTTAAAACCTGAATCCATGTGTAACTGGTTATGGCAATGGAATAACGTCAGGCCGAGTTCGGTGGGAACGAGGTCCACTATCGCTGTTCCGAACGGTTTTATGACGAAGACGTCTTTGTAGATGCCCGTGGTCGGCTTGCCATCAATTGAAATCAGCTCAAAGCGGCTGCGATGAAAATGCAGAGGGTGCCAATCGTCACTATTGTTCGTGAACGAAAATCGATGGCGCACGCCGCTGTGTAAGATCGTTGGCGCGTCGCTGTCGCTATAGGCGTGGTCGTTGATCAGCCACTGTTCGAATCCCTTGAGGCTCCGCATAGCTCGATCAATAACCATCGGCAAAGTTACGTCTGCTTTGTCCGGTGCCTCGGCATTTGAGAAGAGGGAATAATCCCAATCCTGCCCGGTTGGGTCTCGCCACGCTGGCTTACCGGCTCTTCCGGCGTATTCGATAACGACTCCCATACCTTGCTCACGTGAGACGTCATCATTCGAGCCAAAAATCCAAACGCCCGGTGTGTACATCTCGACGACCGCATCGACACGTTCTCCGACGCCCAACTCCAGGATGGCTACGTCGTTCTGCCTCGGCACTAGATTGCCGTCTAAAGCCACGACGTGAAATAAATGTCCAGGCAGGGAAAGCCTTATGTTTTCGGTCGCACTTGCATTTAGGATGTGAAAAAGAACACGCTGCCCTTCTTTGACTCGTATCGGCTCGCCGTGACCGAGGGCCTTGCCATTGATTGACGCTGATTTGTAGGCGACTTCCCAATGATCCGGTTCCATTTCTGACGCAATGTGTTCGCGTAGCCGCTGATCGGGTGTCTCCGTAGCCTCTTCATCCAACTCATCGTTTGTGAAGTAGCCTTCCCATTCGTGCGTGGAAAGAAAAATCTCTTGATCGTAATCCCCAAGGCTCGCCCTGGGCTCAACGTATACGAAACTGAATTGCCCGGAATAGGTGCCACGCGTGAGATCGCGCCCAGCCATCGCGTGCGAGTGAACGTAGCGACTACCTCTCGGCCGCGGAACAAGCAGATAATCGACCTTCCCGCCGGGAGGCACAGAGAGGCTTCTTTCTTCCATCGTTCCATCGACGCTCGCCGGAACGAGAAACCCGTGCCAATGCACGTATTCTTCCACATCCGAGTCATTTGCAACCTGCACGTGAACAGGCTCGCCTTCGTGCATCCGCAGCGGAGAGCCATCGATACCGTGATTGTAGGCAACGGTCTGGATTACTTTGCCGGGAGCAATTTCAACCTTCGTTGGGGTGATGCGAAGTGCCAATCCTGGAAAGGAATTTCGCAGGCTCGCAAGAGCGGAAGGAGCCAGCAGCAGTGCGCCACCCGCTTTGCCGACCAAAGACAGGAGTTCGCGGCGCGTGAGCATCGGCGCTATTTGTGGAAGGTCGCAGAGTGCATCTCTTTGTCGTCTTCGCCGAGAATGTGAATCGTAAGGGTATGGTCGTCCGCTTCGAGCACACCGAAGCCATACGCTTCCTTTGCCCAGATCGTCTCGGGATCAGCGTGCACAGGAACTTCACCGCGTCCGCTTGCGCCGATCACAAAGAGATTAACGCCCTGCACCGGCTTGTGCTGTTCCAGGTTATGAATGTGGCCTGAGATATATACGTCGGCCCGCCCTTTCAAAACTGGCAACAGCTTCGTGATGAGATCGGGAAAACCGAGATCGGTCGTGTAAATCGGAACGTGTCCATAGACCACCTTCCATTTTGCTTTGCTCGCATCGAGCTGAGTTTGAAGCCACCGCAACTCCAAGGCCGGAACAACCGGCCATGGCCCTTCGAACTGAACGTTCAGCACGAAGAACTGCACTGGGCCAGCCGTATAGGTATAGTAGGGTGCCGGAAAGTCCCAGTGCCGGTTCTTTGCGGAATAATCGAGCTCAATTGCCGGATATTCGCCTCCCCAATCGTGATTGCCGAAGCAAGGATAGAACGTGATGTTCATCGGCCCGTAGAGATCTTCGAATGCAAGATTCCAGTTCGGATCGTCGGTGTTGGCGAGATTCACATAGAAGTTATCGCCTAGCGTGATTCCGAAATCGAATGGCTTTTTCTTGTTTTCTTCGACCATCGCCGCCGCGACCCTGTGCTGGTCCTCACCGCGCGTTCCGAAATCGCCCATCATCACCACACGAATGGAACTGCTTTTCGTCGGCACGTGGAATACGGGCGGCGGGTCGCGCAGAAATTGCGGCAGGTCAATCTGGTCACGTATGTAAAACAGGTCCCGTTCCTCAGATTCGAGCCCGTCGATTTCCGCTTTGTTGCTAGTGTAGTCGGCGCCCGTAAGATTCAGCAGCCGGTTTTCGACTGTCTCTAAAGTGCGTGCGGCTTCCAATATCTGGAGAGATTGCAGTGCGTCGAGCGAAATCTCTGGATCGGGTTCGCTGGTGGCTTCACGTTCGAGCAGAGGAACCGCCAGAGGGCTGTGCAGCCAGTTATCGCTGTAAGCTATATCGAAGAGCAGGAGCCCCAGAACTCGACCCTCCTCCCTCGAATTTGTGATAGAGGCGCTAGCCAACACATCATCCAGATGCGCTACCACAAAGTTCTCAGCGCCGTCCGAGACGATCAGCCTTTGCATCGCTTCTTCGCGTACTACGTCGTCCATCTCACTCTCGTCCTTTATCTTCAGCAAAGGCGCAAACGAGTCATTGAAGATACGATAGCGACGCGCGACCGGCCGCCAATTTTCGGGGAGATGTTGCAACAGTTGTTCTTCGACGTTCGGCTGCTGAGAGGATTGTGCAATCGCCGACGACTGGGCAGCAGCCTGCTGAGCTGGCAGTCGAGGACACAAGAACAACGCACCGGAAGCAAGAAACAAAAGTGCGCACGCCGACGATGCATTGCGGATCATCTTCGTCTTCTGCCTCGCTGATTCGCGGGAAGCCTCACTTGCCGTCGCTTAGAATTCATAGCGCAGTGATAACTGCAGCGAACGCGGCCCGCCGGGGTTGTAGATTGCCTCCGATCCTCCCAGAAAGTTCGCCATATTGACCGCTTTCCCAAAAAGTGACGACGACGTCAAATTCCGCACGAAATAGCCGCCAAAGTTCGGGTGGTTGAACACGTTGAAAGCATCGAGACGAAACCGCAGTGCACCCCATGTTTCACCTAACGCGAACTTCCTCTGTAACGATATGTCATCCTGCCAAAAGCCTTGATTGCGGAATTCGTTGCGCCCTACGTTGCCCTCCGTTCCGGCAGAAGGTGCTTCAAATGCAGCCCTGTTCAGTGCCGTGCCGCCTGGATATTCTGAACCGTGCAAATAAACGGGCTGCCCTGTAAGTTCGGCGGGCACATATGCGTACTCGCCGTTGGGAAGGAACTGAGCCGGGGCAAAGAGACCTGTGACGGGCAGTCCCGTTCGTGCCTGAAAGTTGCTGGAGAACACCCACCCCGACGTGGCGGCCTTCAACCAGTGGTTATCTTCCGCGCCGGGAATGTCATACACGAGCGCCAGGGAAAACGCATTCCGCACGTCGAAGTCCGAATTACCCCAGAGCGGCTGTTCCTGGAAGCTATCCTGCGACACATTGTCGATCGAATGCGACCACGTGTAGGAAGCTAGTGTCTGGAGCCCTCGCGTGAGATGCCGGTCGAATTTCAACTGCAACGAGTTGTAGTCAGACCGCGAACCGTTCTCCGTAAAATTCAGGGCTTCAATGTTGTCGGACGTTGGAAAAATAGCGGGCCAGAAAAAGAGCTCGCGCCCTGCGGAACCCACATATGTTATAGTTAGGCTCTGATTTGCGCCGAGGCCCTGCTCCACGGCAACGTTCCACTGCCAGACGCGAGGCACTGCAAGGTTTTGAGCGACTCCAACCAGCGAGTTCTCGGCCAAGCCGTCTGGTGTGACGGCACCCGTCGGTGGAGGGACAAGAAGCGACGGGTCAACGGGAAAGGGCACATCATACGTAGTCGTATACGCGGAGTTGGGATAGCCCACGGTTCCGACTCCGGCAGGCTGTTCCGTCGAGTAGAAAAGGCCGCCACCCGCACGCAACACTGTCTCGAAGCTACCCTTGTCTCTCACTAGATAGGCAACGCCGAGCCGCGGCGCAAAATTGCGCCAGGTCATGTTCCATTCCGTCCTACCCTGCGCCACCGTAGGACTGGCGAGATTTGCGACGCTGTTCACATAGACGGGAACGTAGGGACCTTGGAAGTAAGTGGGGAAGGGCAGCTCCCACCGCACCCCGTAATCGACGCTCAGCCGCGAATTCACCCTCCACGTGTCGCTGGCATATAAAGCCGATCGGGTATCGATAGTCGCAGTGACGTAAGGCTGCGATCCCAGGTCGAGTTCGTCTAGCGACGACGCCTCCGCATCGGCCAACTCGTAAAACTGAAAGGTTCGGGAATAGGCTATGGGCGCCTGAATCGCCGTGTGCCGATTCCACTCTCCGCCGAACGTCAATAAGTGACGCCCAACCTGCCACTTCAGGCTGTCGACCAAATCCCACTGATGCAATTTTGAATGCTCGTTTTCCAGTTGCAATACAGCCGCTCCCGGAAGTGAATCGTCCTCAAACACGATGTTGCTGTAAAAATCGCCAGCCGGTGCGGTGTATTGAGCCGAAGGAGTCAGCGCGGCAATCGCAGGCCCAGGCGTGCCTCCAAAAGTGGAAGGCAGCAGGTTGTTGGTTTCCGCGTAATAGCTGCGGCTGAAATTGAATCGGAAATCGTTGGAAAGGTGCGAAGTGGGCGTGGATGTGGCACCCACAGTTGTCATGATGTTGTTCGTCACGCTGGTGGCGTTGTAAGCATCGACAAGGCCACCGACCCGCGAAGGAGCATCGTTCACGTGCACGAACAAATTTGTCGTTTTGGATAGAGCGTAGTCACCCCGAACGCTCCAGACCTTCACCGAACTCGGCAACGAAAATGAAGCGTTCCAACCGGCCCATCCATCCCCAAAATCTTCCCCATTCGCACTCGGAGCCGGAAAAGCTCTGAGGTAAGGCTGCAGCGCCGCCGGCGCTGACTCGATAAAGGAGGCGGTCGGGACAGGCTGCTCCGCCACTGGCTGAGGCTGCAAGAGGTGTAAGTCCTCAAAGCTGAAGAAGAAAAATGCCTTGTCGCGGCCATCGTAGAGGTGCGGAATCCACACAGGTCCGCCTAGAGTCGCACCGAAATCGTTCTGTCGCTCGGGTGCCTTCGAGAGACCTTCCTCGTCGGCGAACCAGTCGTTTGCGTCGAAAATAGTGTTGCGCACATAGTCGTAGGCCGTGCCGTGAAAATGGTTGGTGCCGGAGCGGCTCTGCAATTGAACCTGTGCCCCCGGCGCAACGCCATATTCAACTCCGTAGCTGCTGGTGGAAATGCGGAATTCCTGCAGCGCGTCGAGCGAAAGCAGGCTTTGGGTCGTGTTGAGAATGGTCAAACCGCCGGCAAGTGTGTCCGGCAAGCTGCTGCCAGGATTGGTTGCCGCCCCGATGTTGCCGCTGATTCCGTCCACCGTCCAATAGACGCTGCCCGTGTCGCGATTTCCATTAACCGAGTATCCGGAATAGCCGTCGTTCGCGGCTGCAACTTGATCCGGGACGATTCCCGGCGAAAGGGGCAGCAAATTTTGGAGAGTTCGGCCGTTCAGAGGAATCTGGTCCACAAACTCGCGGTTGATTACCGTGCTGACCGAGCCGTCCGTGGTGTTGATGTTTAACGCGTTCCCTTCCACCGTAACCGTCTGCGACAAAGTACCCAATTCCAGTTGAAAGTTTCGAGTTACGGAGGCAGCCACTTCGAGCGTCACGTCCGTCAACTCCATCCGCCTGAATCCATCCCGCGTCACCACAATTCGATAGCGTCCGGCCATCAAGCTGGGGAGCACGTATATTCCTTCACGGTTCGTATAGGTGTCGCTGGCGACGCCCGTATCCCTCTCAACCGCACGGACTTCAACGCCCGGTACGACTTTCCCAGACGGGTCCGTCACCGTGCCAGACAACGTGGCGTTTGTCGTTTGCGCACTCAAACACGCGAAGCCGCCGCACAGGAGCGCAAGCAACGCCACAACTCCACATCGAATCAGCGATGCCTTGAAATCGCGGGGTAAGGCGATCCCTGCGTGTCGTAGCTGGCAACTTCTGCATTTCATAGGTCGACTCCGTGGGGCGGTCTAGGTCTAAGCTTTGCCCGAAATCCAAACAGGCTCTGATTTCTGGATTTAAATTCAAATGAGGACTGCTGAACGGCCAGAGTGAACGCAATCGTGCGCGGAAACACGGTGCTAAGGAGTGAAGGAACGCTCATGGGGGAAGTGGCCTACACGCTCCTCGGCGGCAGCTGATGCAGGTGGCGAAAGGCCATGCAGATAAACGGACTCCGCCCGGAAGCCAGCCGATGCATCCCTGGCTCTCCGCCACTGAATTAGGC
>JASHPG010000041.1 GCA_030038275.1 Candidatus Acidiferrales bacterium
CCGCCGGAGGAGCACCCAAGACGGACGCGAACTGCGTCGATACTGCCGCCGTTGGAAAGTCGAACGCCTTTTCGCTTGGTTGCACAACTTCCGCCGCCTGGTCAGCCGTTGGGAATATCACGAGCTCAATTTCCTAGGTATGGTCCAACTCGGCTGCCTTGTCATCCTCTTAAGGAATTTATGAGATGGCTTCTAGCCTAACAACTCGTTGAAAGCATCCGAAGGTGTCATTCCGAGGAGCGAAGCTGCTTCCTTAACGTGCTTGCGCGCTGAGATGAGCGACGAGGAATCTGCTTTTTCGTTTGCTATATCCCCAGACGATCATCTCGCGAGGCTCCGTTCATCCGCGTCCTGCTACCCGCATCGCTTGTACGTGCGCGATTCATCCTGTTCTTGACGGCGCTCCCAGCTTCTTGAGATTATCGCGGCGTCGCAATGATCCAAACAATCGCTCTTTCCATGCGGAGATTTCCGCGGCTTCAATCCTGGGCGCAACGCGCGATGTTGGCGTCAGCCGCCCTTATGTTCGTCAGCTTTGCCATTGCTGCGCCTCCGGCCCGCGCGCAAAATTTCTTCACGGGCGGCTCTGCTCCCAGCTTCACCGCATCCCAGGCTGACCGCGGCAAAACCGCCTACGCCGCGAGCTGCGCCAATTGTCACGGCAGCAATCTCGAAGACGGCGAATTCGGTCCCGCGCTCAAAGGCACGGCATTCCAGCAAAAGTGGGGCGCGCAATCGCCCGCGGCGCTCTTCGCTTACATGCAGCAGAAAATGCCGCCTGCCTCTCCGGGTCAGCTCACCGCTCAGACCTATGCAGACCTCGAAGCCTACATTCTCCAGGCGAATGGCGCCGCGCCCGGCTCGAAGGAGCTCACCGCCTCCGATCTAGGCGGTGCAAGCGCGCAGGCTCAGTCCCAAGCGCCGCCGGTCGCCAAGCCCGTCTTCCAGCGCGACGTTCTTCCGATTCGCGGCAATCACGACGCCATCTACAAAGCCGCCATGGCGCATCGCGCCGCCGAACTCGAAAACCTCACGCCCGTAACCGACGCGATGCTTGATCACGTGCCGAACGCTGACTGGCTCACCTGGCGCCGCACCTATTCGAGCCTCGGCTACAGCCCGCTCGCGCAAATCAACAAGTCCGATGTGCGAAACCTGAATCTCGCCTGGAGCCGCGCTCTGCCGCCGAGCGCCAACGAAATCGATCCGCTCGTTCACGATGGTGTGCTCTTCATCGAAAGCGGCAGCACCATCCAAGCGCTCGACGGCGCCACCGGCGACCTGCTCTGGCAATACGTTCGCCAGCTTCCCGACGTGCTGCTCAAGGGCAGCGATTCGACTTTGCGCGGCATGGCCATCTACGAAGATAAACTTTTCGCTCCCACCGCCGATGGCCACGTCGTCGCGCTGAACATAAAAACCGGCAAGCTCGTTTGGGACCACGAAATCGTCGTTCCGCTCAACGGCGTGTACGCGCACTCGAATCACGATTACCGCCTCGACGGCGCGCCGCTTGTCGTTCACGGCAAAGTGATCGAAGGCGTCAGCCTCGGCATCACCAATCCCAGCGGCGGCTGTTTCATCGTCGGTCTCGACGCCAACACCGGCAACGAACTCTGGCGCTTCCACACTATCGCGCGTCCCGGCCAGCCCGGCGGCGATAGCTGGAATGGCTGGCCCGTCGACGAACGCTACGGAGCATCCGTCTGGACATCCGGTAGCTACGATCCCAAGCGCAATCTCGTTTACTTCGGCACCGGCAACACTTACGACGTCTCTACGCTTCTCCAGCCGCACGAGCCTTCGCAAGGTGACTCCAACGACGGCCTTTACACCGAATCCACCGTCGCGCTCGATCCGGACACCGGCAAGCTCGTCTGGTATTACCAGCACATGAATCGCGACGTTTGGGATCTCGACTGGGTCTTCGAGCAGTTGCTGCTCACGCTGCCCGTCAACGGCAAGCCCACTGACCTCGTCGTCAGCGGCGGCAAGATGGCCCTTTTCGACGCCGTTGATCGCGCCAACGGCAAATACGCATTTTCGAAAGACCTTGGCCTGCAAAATTTGGTCACTTCCATTGACCCAAAGACGGGCAAGAAAAACATCGATCCCAAGCTCGAGCCCGTCGCTAACAAAACCGAACTCGTTTGCCCCAGCTCAAATGGCGCAAGAAACTGGCCCTCGACTTCCTACAATCCGGTCACGCATATCCTCTACGTACCGCTCGCCGAAAATTGCATGGACTACACCTGGGTTCCCGGCACTCCCGCGCAGACCGCCGCCGGCGGCCTCGACATTCGCTTTGGCGTGCGTCCTCGCCCCGATTCCGACGGCAAAATGGGCCGCCTCGACGCCGTGAATCTCGAAACGAAAAAGATCGTCTGGATGGACCGTCAGCGTGCTCCTATCGCCAGCGCCATGCTCGCCACGGCCGGAGGTCTTGTCTTTGACGGCCTGCAAAACCGCCAATTCACTGCCTACGACGCGTCCAACGGCAAGCCGCTCTGGCACGCTGGCCTTAACGCCACGCCCAGCTCCTATCCCATCGCCTACGCCGCTGGAGGCAAGGAATACATCGCCGTTGTCTCCGGCGGAGGCAGCCCGCTCGACGGAGGCGACACCAGCCTCGCCCCCGAGCTAGCCAATCCCCCTGGCGGCATCACCCTCTGGATCTTTGCCCTGCCGAGCGCCCATCCGTAATTCGCGCGTCGGATCTCGCGATAACGCGTAGGTGCCCCCTCCACCATCGTAGGGGCGCAGCATGCTGCGCTCTTTCTTTTTCCGAGCGGGTCACGTTCCCTGAGAAGGGTGGAAGCGCGTTCATCCCCGCGAAAAGTTATCCACGTTTTTCCCGAGGCTTTTTTTAGCCCCCGGGGCGAACTTCTGGCCGATTACTCCCACAAGACACCTCTCTCTCGTACCTCCGCCGCCCACTCCCGCGGCGTGTATGCTTTTTAAGAGGTCACTGGAACCGCCGTGTCCAAGGATTTCCTAGTCCGGCTGCGCTGTCCCTATGGTGACGACGACCGCACCGTCTTGCTACGCGATCGCAACGAATCGCTCGCCCAGGTTCTCGACATGCCCTGGGACTTCGAATGCCCCGTCCACGGCGCGCAGCGCGAAATCCCGCTTTCCGGAGCCGAAAAAGCTGCGGCTGCGCCACGCTCGCGCCCCAATTTGACATCAGCTAGCGCCCCCGCGTCGCAGCGCCCCGCGCACTCGCTGCCGACGCAGGCCCAGCCGCGTTCCAGCGCGCGCATTTCGATTCGCATTCCGGTGATGGCCTACGGCTGGTCGCAACACGAAATTTCCTTCCACGAAAACACGGCTACTCTGCTCGTCAACGCCAGCGGCGGCCTCATCACGCTTCAGGCGAAAGTCGGCGTTGGCGACACGATTTTCGTCGTGAATCAAACCACGCAATCCGAGCAGGAATGCCGCGTCGCCTACGTCGGCCCGGAATTCGAGGGCAAACTGCGCGTCGGCTTCGCTTTCAAGCGTCAGTCGCCCAGCTTCTGGAAGCTCGATCGCAAGGAAGTGCGCGTCTCCAAGCCCGTACGCGTCACGGTCAGCGGCAAGGATCGTACGGGACGCAAATTTTCGCAAAGCGCCACGGCGCTCGACGTCAGCAAGAATGGCGCGAAGCTCGATGGCGTCGGCTTTCTCACCTGGCCTGGCGAAGTCATCGAGGTCAAGCGTGGCTGGAAATCCGCCCGCTTCCGCGTCGTCTGGGTCGGCGATATCGGCCCCCAATCCGGCCAAGCCGGCATCCACCTCCTCGATACCGACAAAAACATCTGGGGCCTCAAGTTCTAAAGCAGCGTGAATTCGCTGCGCTGCGTCAGTTTGAAACTTTCGTGCGCGCAGCAACGCGCCTTAATGCGGCAGCTTCTGCTTTCGCTCGCCAGCAACGAGTAACCCGTAGGGGCGCACCACGTTGCCCCTCAGCCCGCGCGAATGGCACCGCGTTCTTCATGTGCTTCAGCCCGCGCCGCACTCTCTTTGCCGCGCCTGTCGCCGTGCAAACCAATCCCGATCTCTTCGATTGCAGGCGTCTATAACTTGGATATATCTATCTTGAAGCGTGGACCCGATATGAAATAGTCGCGGCTCGTGTTTAGGTACTAAGGTCTGTCCGAACCCTTGGTAAGACTGCGTCTCAGAGGCAACAGACGATTCGACGTGGGGGTGTTTCGACGCATGCTTCTTGAGGGATTCGGGAACGCCTGTAGAGCATCGGGAAAAATACTTCGGGCTCTGTGACATCGAAGCACCACCTTAAACCGTAGGGTCGGCGCGTCCGCTCTCAGCCTTTGAAACCAAACTTTGGAGGAATATACGGTGCCTGCTAAACCAAAGCCAACGCCCGCCGCCGCTGTTCAAGAGCTTATGCCGATCGAGAAAGCTCCCACTGGAATTCGCGGCCTGGATGAAATCACTGCCGGCGGTCTTCCACGCGGCAGAACCACGATTTTCTGCGGCGGCCCGGGAAGCGGCAAGACGATGTTGGGCGTCGAATTCCTGGTTCGAGGCGCCACTCAATTCGATGAACCCGGCGTCCTGATCGCCTTTGAGGAATCACCACAGGAAATCACGCGGAATGTTGCCTCTCTTGGATTCGATCTGCGCGAGCTAACCGCCAAAAAGAAGC
>JASHPG010000042.1 GCA_030038275.1 Candidatus Acidiferrales bacterium
ATTATCAGCACGTTTGGACCTGAATCCCTTGGCAGGGGCATTGCAATTGGCCCAGCCAGGGGGACCCATGGGTGAGAGAAGAAAAGCCAGAAGGTACGAGGTTTATTTGCCTTTGCAGGTGTGCACGTCCCGCCGGCGTCCGGTCGAATTCCATACCGCACAGCTTCGAGACATTTCCCGGACAGGTGTTTATTTCCACGCGAGCACGGCTCTTGAACCGGGCACGAAAATGGAATTGACGTTTGCTCTGCCCACGGAGCGGGAAGCAGGATCATCCGCACTGATTCGCGCGAGCGCTCAAGTTCTGCGTATGACGGCGCTCGCCGGCGAGATCACCCCGTTGTACGGCGTTGCGGCATGCATCGACCGCATCGATCTTGTGCGCCCCATGCCAGCCAACGCGGCGGCCTAGCATTCGCGCGACAGTTCGGCTCCGCAGATAACTCACAGAGGGTCACTGTCGATTGTCGACGCTCGGCGTTTGGCCGCGCGGATATTCCGTGCGGCGCGAAGCTCTACGACCTGCATCAAAACCCCTAATGAACCCGCCGACAAACCGGACCGCACCTCAAGATATTGTCGGGATTGAGGAAACGGTCCTCGCAGGGATTTGCCGCCGCGATGCGCCTTCCGCCGACATAGCCCAGGCAATCGAACAACTTCGCGATTACGAGTGGCTGGACCCGGAGCATGCAACCGTGTTTGCGGCCGTGCGAAGCGTAGCTATGCGTTTGGGAGGGGAATGGCGCGATATTTTGCCGGCTCAGGCTACGCGGATGGGATTTCCAGACGTCGATTGGCCACGATATTTCAAAACGAAAGTGAAAACCGCGCCGGCGCTAGGCGAACTCGTCGCGAGCCTCACGAAAGCGGCAAAGCGGTAGCTGCGCCAACCCGCCAATTCAGCTTTAATGGCTATCGGCAGCCGCTTTCGCTAGTTCGTAGTTGATGTACTGCTGAAGCGTGGCGAGGTCGCCGCCGATCAGCGGGCGGCCATTGACGTACACGGTTGGGGTGCTATCGACCCCGAGCGCCACGCCGTTGGCGCGATCGGTCTCCACAGCCTTCTTCGCCTCATCCGAGGACATGCAGGCCTTAAATTCAGTGGGATTCAGCCCCGCCTTCGTCGCAAATTGCACCAGTTGATCCCACACGTTATCCGGTGAGATCACATCCTGATTCTCAAAAATAGAGCTCTCCATTTTCCAGAACGCCGCCGGGGAAGCCTGGTAGGCGCATCTGCCGGCAATCGCGGCGGTTTCCGCCCAAGGATGGATTTGCTTCAGTGGGAAATTCTTATAGACGATGCGGATCTGCGGATACTCCGTCTCGACGGTCTTCATCGCTTCGTACAGTTCCTGGCAATGGGGACATTCGAAATCGCTGAACTCGACGAGTGTGACGCGAGCATTGCGCGGTCCGAGACTGGGATCGCCCTGCGTGCTTATCTTGGCGCGATTCGCGGCGAACGGATCGTCGGCCATTTTGTAGATTTGGCCGCGAAGCATCGTTTTGCCGTCCTTGCTGACGTACACGTCTCCCGTTTCAACGTGGCCCTGAAGCGTGACCTGCACCGGGACATCGTAAAAATCCGCCGCCGCCGACTGCGCCAGCGGGCCGAGCTTAACTTTTACGTCCGGACCCCAGGCAAAAAGTTCGCGGACGAAAGACTCAGCGGACTTCAGCAACTGCTGCTGATTAGCGGAAGCCGCATCTTGCGCGGGCCGCGTGGCCGGATGCGCTGTTTTCGCGGCGCATGGAATGCTCGCCAAAAGTATGGCTATCCCGCCCAGAAGAATGCTTCTCGCGGACATACGTGCAAGTCCTCCCGTGAAACGGCTTGAATGAATGCGGCACTTACAGAATAGAGAAAAACATCGACGAGAGCAAAAGCCAAATTAAGTCGATGCGTGTCCGGGGCAACGAGGATGCTTGCGGTCTTGCCCTACGGGCGCCAGCGCCAGAGCGGTGCGACGCGACTGTCCTACGCCGATTCAACCCTGCGGACAAGCCAGTCTCCGGCCGCGCGCGTGGCGAGAGAGCCACCTAGATCCGCGGTCGTCTGGCCCTCGGCAATGGCGGCGCGAACGGCCGTCTCCATCCGGCGCGCCTCCCCGGTCAGGCCCAAATGCGAGAGCATCATCGCCGCGGCCAGCACGGCGCCCATCGGATTGGCGATTCCCTTTCCGGCGATCTGCGGCGCCGAACCGTGGACCGGCTCAAACATGGAAACCTGGCCAGGATGAATATTTCCTGACGGCGCGAGGCCCAAGCCGCCGGCGAGTTGCGCGCCCACGTCGCTTGCGATATCGCCGAACATATTGCAGGTGACGATCACCTCGAATTGCGATGGATCGCGAACCATCTGCATCAGCAGATTGTCGATATACATGTGGCTTGATTCGATCTCCGGATAATCGCCTCTCACGGCCGCGAAGGTCCGCCGCCAAAGATCATGCCCGTAGGCGAGCGCATTGGATTTGTCGCTCATACACACGCGCTTGCGTCCGTGTTTTCGCGCGTATTCATATGCAAAACGCAGAATGCGCTCGACGCCTTTGCGGGTGTTCACGTCTTCCTGTGTGGCGATTTCGTCCGCGGTTCCCTTCTTGAAAAAGCCGCCCATGCCAACGTACGAGCCCTCCGTGTTTTCGCGGATGACGGTAAATTGAATATCGTTCTCGTCCCGATCGCGCAGCGGAGTGAGGCGGCGATCGAGCAGAGTGCATGGGCGAACGTTGGCGTACAGGTCCAGCCTAAAGCGCAGGCCCATTAGAATGTCCGCGCCGTGGCGATTGTCGGGAATGCGCGCATCACCGAGCGCGCCGAGAAGGATTGCGTCAAAGTCGCGGCGAAACATTTCCACCGCATCCAGCGGTAGCGTAGTGCCATCGCGGAGATAGCGGTCGGCGCCCCAGTCAAATTCAACGATGGAAAGTTCGCGGCTGCCGGCCGATACGGCTGCCTTCATCACCTTCACAACTTCCGGAATCACTTCCTTGCCGATTCCGTCGCCGGGGATGATGGCGATGCGCTTTGGTTGGGGACTCGATTGCTCTGGCATGACCGGACGCGGAAGCTAGCACGCGCCCGGTGAAAGTGTCAACGCGGGCATGGAAGCAAGGATAGCCGAAAAATAGCCCATACCTTTGCCGCGAAGCGCTCCGCCCAGCCAAAGTGGCGCCGCTATTCGATCTCGAAATCGGTAGCGCGCCATTCCGTGCGCCGCCCCGATGAATCCGTGGCTTGAATTTCCAGCCGGTACTCGCCCGGGGGCAACGAATTTACAAACGGCTCGGAAGCGACGCGAATTATCGGATTGCCGTGCTCGATGAAGGGGGCCAGTCCGAGCGATAGTTCCGGAACGGAGGCCGCCCCAGTGTCCCTATTGACGACTCTAATGCGCGCTTCGACGCTTGTCTTGGCATGGCCCACGACCGGCGGTTCGTAAATTTCAAAGTAGGCCGACACCGGCTCGCCCTTGGCAAAGTCAGGAACCGCCGCGGGAACGCACTCGAGCCCATTGCCAAGCAGGGCGTGAAAACCTTCCGCCGGATCGCTGGGAAACAACTCCGCGCCCACGCTGCGCGTTTCGAAAATCGCGCTATCCGCGATTCGCGCTTGCCGGCACATGGCGATTCCGCTGATTGCCGGTCCCGTTTGCGGTTCCGCTCTCACGTTTATGGGTATTACGGACCGGCTGAATTTCCGGCCATCTTGAAAAATCACATGGAGAGAGTACGAGCCGGGATGGAGGCTTACCTGCGTCTCGTAACGAACCGGAATCTGATCGGACAGAAGTTCGGCGTCGTCACTGAACCTCGCGACCACCTCATGCTGCCCGGAATTAACGAGTCCCAATATCGCTTCGGGCGCACGGGGCTTCATCGAGCGCCAGGGGATCTCCACCGAAATATGCACCTCCGGTTGCTCCGCTCCGGAAAACAGCGTTGTCGCGGCAACACCAATGCGAAAATTAGGGCGTTTCGTGGAGAGAAGCTCGCGCTCCATTTCGCCCCCTAGCTTTGTTCCTCGTAGCGGATCCAACGGCGAATGCGAGATATTGCAATATTTCTCGCGCGCGTAAACGAGCGTGTTCTTCCGGTCCACATGAACGCTGATCGAGTGGCAACTGCCCGGCGGCGAATCGGGAGGTGTGTAGGCAAGAATGTAGCGCGGCGCGCCGCTGACCCAGGCGTGTTTCCGCGGATCCCAGTCCGGGCTCGTCCATCTTCCCTCGCCCGCGCCGATCATTTCGGTGTGGTAACCGGAACGGTCGTGGTAATTCCAAATCGGCACAGACTCGAACTTGACTGAGTCGATCTTTTGCTCCACGCCATCTTGCTTCAAGAGAAAGTCTTTCGCCGTCAAACCGCGCACGTCCACCGACTCGAGATCCTTCTCGATCAGACGCCAGTCGGAACCGGGAAAAACGAGTGCGTCCCCTCGGGTGTCGTATACCGACACAGGGACCAAGACTTGGCTGGATTCGCTTTGGAGCGCAGTTCCCGGCGGCGATTGCGCTCCTGCCGGGCAAGCAATAATGGCAGCCCCGATGAAAAACAACACGAGGAACGCGGGCGCCGCTTTTTTTTGAGGGTTCCAGTGCACGGCTTTCCCCCGGCATTCGCCTCCGTTAGGCGACGGGCAGCAGAATTTCCGCGAGGTCAGCTGCAAATGAATCGAGTTCGGCGCGGCGCTGGGAAGTCGCTTCGAGCTTCTGGTTCTTGCGCACGAACCAATGCCCATCCGACTGAATCGTGTGCGCGCTCAATTGGCCGTCGATCAGATACGACGGGCTGCCGTACACTCGGAAGCCGCTCTCTTCCGGCGTGAGGAGCGCGGCACAGTTGCCACGCTTCACTCCCACGAGGCTTTCATACATCGGAAACGCCACGACATCCATGCCATGCGAGCGAAGGCGATCGAGGACCGCGACCTGCTGTGCGTTCAGCTCCATATCATGGATAGGATAGCAGGCGGCGCTAACGTGATTCCACCACGAGTAGAGACCCTTTTACGCAGAGTTAGCGCACAGATTCGCAGGTCCAGAGCTCAGTTGCGCCCCCGAGCGCACGAACCTACGCGGCTGACGACGAAATGGAGCCGGATTCGAGGCGGCGCAGGACGGCGCGCAATGCCGCCGCCAGTTCGTCGCTGCTGACGTGGCTCTTGCGGAATTGCAGCCGCAGGTGGAACGATTCATCGTCCGCGTCATATTCGAAAACGAAGGGCTGCGGCCGCGGCGCGGATTCCGTCTCTTCCTTGCGAGCCTGGCGAGCTTGGTCTCGCGTGAGGCCTCCTTGCGCGATGCGCTCGACCATTTCGAGCATCTTGCGTTCGGTGGGCTGCCGCGCCACTTGCAGCAGGAGCGACTTCGACGCGATCGCGCCTTCGATGCAAGCGCGGCGAACGTCCGCTGGAATGACGCGCAGCGACATGATCTCCGTGACCGACGAGCGCGAGCGGCCGATTTTCTTGGCAATATCGTCGTGGGTGTAGTCGAACTGATCGGCAAGGCGTTGCAGGCCGTCGGCTTCCTCGAACGGGGTCAAATCCTTGCGTTGGAGGTTTTCGATCAGAGCCAGTTCCAGCGTTTCGGCATCGTCGGCAATTTTCTCGATGCACGGCAGTTCGTGCAGGCCGGCGGCTTGCGACGCGTGATAGCGGCGCTCGCCGGAAATGATGTAGTACATGTCCTCGCGCGGGACGTAGCGCACCAGCAGCGGCTCCAGCACTCCCTTTTCGCGAATGGAATCGGAAAGTTCGCGGACATCGCCAATGTGCTTGCGGGGCTGCTCGGGATTTGGACGGATCTTATCGATCGGGATCATCCGACCAATGGACGCGCCGCTATAGCTGGTCAGGGTTTCGACATAATGCGCGTCATGCCGCATCTTGAGAGTGACGGGCAACCCGATCCTCTTCGACACGTTGTATTACCTCCTGGGCAAGCTTCTTATAATCTTCGGCGCCGGAAGATTTCGGCGCAAATGAAAAAACGGTTTCTTTGTAGGCGGGGCTTTCTTCCAGGCGCACGTTCTTGCTGATGCGCGTCTTGAAGAGCGCGTTTCCGAAAGTGGCGCGAATCTGTTCGTGAGTGTCCCGAGAGATGTTGGTGCGCTTGTCGAAAAGGGTGATGAGCACGCCGATGATTTTCAGATCTGGATTGGGGCGCGCGCGTATCCGCCCGTAGGTTTCGAGCAGGTCGTCCGTGCCCTCGATGGCGAAGTAGGCTGCCTGAATCGGAACGAGCAAATGAGTGGACGCGACCAGGGCGTTGACGGTGAGAATGCCGAGCGCGGGCGGCGTATCGAGCACGATGAAGTCGAAATCCTTCAGGACGGGCGCGAGAGCGTCTTTCAATTTGAACGGCGCGTCGAATTGTCCGGCGAGCTGCTGTTCGAGCCGCGCAAGGGCCAGCCGCGCGGGCGCCACGAAGAGATTCGAATCTTTCGTCGGGCGAACGATCTTGACCATTTCCGCGTGCGCTTCGGCGAAGATGTCGTACATGGTGCCCTGAATTTCGTCCGGTGAAAAGAAAGCGATGGTGGCGTTCGATTGCGGATCTAAATCGATGAGAAGCGTTTTCTTTTTTCGCAGCGCGAGAGCCGCCGCGAGATTGATGGATGTAGTGGTTTTTCCGACGCCGCCCTTTTGGTTGGCAATTGCCAGGACGCAGGTCAAGCCGTTGCCCTCGCTCCCCTTCGGCAACCGCACGGCCATATGTGGAGCCCGGCGGTTCCACTCCTACCACGAGTAGGCCCACTCTAACTACTCTGGCCAGCCAAGTGCAAGCGAAAAGTGAAAATCCACGCGACTTTCCATCTCGGATCAATTTCCAAATCGGTTTCGTGGTACACCTTGACAAAAGCGGGGCGTCTGAAGTCTCCGTTGACGCGGGTCGCCCGCTCAAGACTGGAGAACATTAGGCAAGAGAGATCATCCGAACGCCTAACGCCCCATCTCCGCCGCCAACGTACAGCCAAGCGGTACGGGCAGCGGGCTTGGTGTTCGTCTCCGACACAGGGCCGCACGATCCCGTAACCGGGAGAATTGTCGGAGATACGATCCAAGAGCAGACCAGACAATGTCTGAAGAAAATGTGTCCGCCATTCTTGAGGCCGCAGGCACTTCTCTCGAACGGATCGTAAGCGCCACCGTTATCGTTCTCGAGGAAGCAGACTTTGCGGGAATGAACGAAGAATGGATTCAGTGGTTTCCGACGAACCCGCCCGCGCGGCAAGGTGCGAAGCTACCGGTTCGCATACCCGGTATGAAAGTATCGATCACGACGATCGCCGAAGCTTAGATACCAGCGAGGATTCACGCGCAGCCAACGAACGGGCCGCGACGTCACATCTTGTACCGGCCGAGGTCCTCGTCGCTCAGATTCTCGAGCCACTTGCGCAGCTCTTCGTTGCTGCTCTTTTCCGAGACGACGCTCGTGATCTTGGAGCTTTTCAGCACCTGGTCTTCCACGTAGATCGGGCAGTCGAGCCGCAGCGCCAGAGCCAGGGCGTCGCTTGGCCGCGAGTCCATCGACATGGTCGCGCCGTCGCGCTCCATCCAGATCAGCGCGTAAAATGTGTCGTCCTTCAGGTCCGATACGACCACTTTTTGCACGTGGACGTTCAGACCGGTAAGCACGTTCTTTAGCAGATCGTGCGTCATGGGGCGGGCCGTCTGCACCTTCTCTATTTCCAGAGCGATTGCTTGCGCCTCGTACACGCCTACCCAGATTGGGAGCACTCCGCTTCCCTGCAATTCCTTCAGCACCACCACCGGCTGGTTGGTCGCGGGATCCATCATCAAACCTCGGATCTTCACTTCAAGTTCCATGGCGACCTCCCGTTGTATCCACCGCATGCTCGCCGACGAGGCTGTTCGGTCCCGAACGCTCGATGCGAACACGCGCGTATTCTCCCAAAAGATTTTGCCGCTGCGAAACGAAATTTACAACCCGGTTGCTGCTGGTGCGTCCGGACCACTGTCCGCGCGCGGCATGGCGGGAGTCCACCAGCACTTCCTGCGTCGAACCGACCAGCGCCGCGTTGCGCGCCATTTGAATCTGGCGCTGATGCTCCTGCAAGTACGCCAGGCGGCGCAGCTTTTCCGGTTCGGGAATGGCGCCGCTCATGGACGAAGCAGTTGTATTCGGGCGCGGCGAATAAATAAACGAAAACACGCCGTCGTAGCCGATGGCATCGAGCAAGCCGATCGTTTCCTGAAACTCGTCATCCGTTTCGCCCGGGAAACCAACGATGATGTCAGACGTCACGTTAATCGGCCGCCGCGCCGCTCGGATCCAGGAAATCTTCTCCAGATATTCCTCGCGTGTGTACGTGCGCCGCATCGCGCGCAGCACTCTATTCGACCCTGACTGCACCGGCAGGTGAACGTGCTCGCAGAGCTCCGGCGTATCGTCGATGGCCTCCACGATTTCACGGGTAAAGTCGTTCGGATGCGACGTGGTGAAGCGCACGCGGCGGATTCCATCAACAGCAGCAACGGCGCGCAGGAGATCGACGAAACTTAGCCCGCGAGGCGAAGGATCATGATAGGAATTTACGGTCTGGCCAAGCAGTTGGATTTCGGTGTAGCCGGCGTCCGCCAAGCGCCGCGCCTCGTTCAGTACGGCGTCGCTCGGCCGGCTGCGCTCGGGTCCGCGCGTGTGCGGCACCACGCAATAGCTACACGCATAGTCGCAGCCTTCGATGATCGTTACGTAGGCACGAATCGGGTTATCGCGACGCGTGATTTCCGTTTCGAACGTTTCGTCCGTGTCGAGATCTAGTCCGGTAACGCGCCGGCCGCCGGATTCAAGCTCGTCGATCAATTCCGGGAGCCTGCGATAACTCGCCGAGCCGCAAACCAAACGCACCCACGGAGCGCGCTCAAAAATTTCCTCACCTTCCTGCTGCGCCACGCATCCAAGGACGCCGATAATTTTTGTGTGCTCGCCGCGCCATTCGCCGAGACGCGAAAAAACCTTTTGTGCAGCCTTTTCTCGAATGCTGCACGTGTTGTAGAACATCAAGTCGGCCTGCGCCGCGCTGCTCGCGGGTCGATACCCGCGCGCGAGCAGCACGCCAGCTACTTTCTCCGAGTCGTGCGCATTCATCTGGCAGCCGAACGTCTCGATGTAGAAGGATTTGCCGCCGTCCGTCGGCTGGGCGGGTGCTTGCGTCGCGCCGGCATCCACCGGAAGGGCAGGTTTCACGAGCGATTCGAGCGATATGTCGAAGGGTTTGCTCATGACCTTGCCATCAGTGTAGCACACGCGAAAAACGCATTCGAAACAGCGCGATCTTAGGTTGGCAGGTCAGTGCGGGATTCTCGACCGTGATTCACCTAACACAAACAAACAAAATTCAAACGGAGTCTGCACTTGGCGTAAAAAAAAACGAGCCGCGAACTTCGCGCGCCGAGCGTCGTCTCGTTGGGCCCTGGGACAGATCGCCCACCGGAAATTACCAGCGCAGCAGAACTAACTCCGAGCAGAATCCTGGACCCATCGCGGCCAAAATGCTCCGCGTCCCCGGCGCTGGGCGGCGATTTTTATAGACGTCTTCCAGCACCAACAGCACCGACGTGGAAGAAAGATTCCCAACCTTTCGCAAGCATTCCCACGACGCTTCCAGGTCTTTTTTGTCCAACCCCAGCGCTTCGGCGGTCGCTTCCAGCACTTTCGGACCGCCCGTGTGCATCACCCAGCTCGTCACATCGGAGCGGCGCAGCCCCTGTTCGGCCAAAAATTCATCCACGTCCCCGCCCAAGTGACGCAACACCGTGTCTGGCACGTCCGGAGACAGTACGATCCGAAAGCCCTTTTCGGAAATGTCCCACCCCATGGTGCGCTCGGTATTCGGATAAAAGACAGACTTCGTCGCCAGAATTTCGGGGCCATCCGAATCGAGTTCGTCGCCCACGACCACGGTGGCCGCCGCGCCGTCGCCGAAAAGCAGCGCGGAGATCAGGTGCGCCATCGAAAGATCGTCGCGCTGCAATGTGAGCGAACAAAGCTCGATAGAAAGCAGCGCAGCCGCCTGATGCCGATAGCCGCGCACGTAATCGGCCGCGCGGGCGATCCCCGCCGCGCCCGCCACACAGCCGAGACCGAAAATCGGAATGCGCTTAATGTTGCGCGAAAGCCCCATGCGATTCACCAGCCGCGCATCGAGCGATGGCGCCGCGATGCCCGTCACGGAAGTGACGAAAATGGCGCTCAGTTGATTCGGTGCTACGCCGGCTCCAGCGAGCGCACGGCACAGGGCTTGTTCGCCGATCTCCAGGCCAACTTCGATCCAAGCATCGTTCGCCTGGCCCCATCGATTCATATTTTCGTAGAATTCGATAGGACGCGCGGTATATCGCCCATCCACCTTCATGCTGTCGTCGAGCCGGTCCAAAATGTCTGGATTCGGCAAGCGGTGCCGCCAATCGTTCTTCAATGCCGCAACTAAGAGTTCCTGATCGTAATAGTGCTTCGGAAATGCGCTCCCTACCCCGGCAATTTTCACGTGTAGCGCTCCTGGACCGCACCCCTCTTAAATAAAGTGCACACTCTTATACCATTGGAATCCAAATTTAGCTGAATCTTAGACGATGAACGCCCCAATCGCCAGCGGCGATCCATGCAATGCTTCAGGCCACAAGCGGCGAATGCTTACTCTAGAGCGCCGAAAAGAAGAAGCCCCGGATCTGGGGGGTACAGATCCGGGGCGATTGGGGCCCCAGCGCTGGGGTAGGCGCCGGGGTTGAGAGGGACAGCGGGCCGGAAAATCCTAAGCTCGGTATCGAATTACCTTACCCATGCTTCACGCTTCCGCGGCTTCACCGCCGCGATTGGAAGCCGTTAATTCAGCACGTAAACAGGTATGTCGTGCTCGATAGCCACAACCATGCTCTTGAAGATATCCACATCCCAGCTATCGGCGATGCGCAGCCGAACCACGTCGTTGGTCTCGGATAGCAAGCGCCCGCGCAACGGCACGCGGAGGTCGCCCGTAACTACCCTTAAAACAACCGGTTGCCCCATCCAGACTGCGTAGCCGCCTTCCATTGTCGTGCCTCCTCAGAATGCTTCCTTGAACGAAGCCATTCTGGGGGTCACGTACGGCCCGCCCAATGGTACAAGCGACTATTTTCACTAGGAGCAAAGTACTATCCGATTGGAAGCCCTGAAACGGCCCGGCCGACGCTTCATGGTATTGTGTTGGGAGTGCTAGTTAGTATCTGCATGCAACAGCCCGTTCTCGAAGGGCGAGGGAATACACCCAAGTGATTGAACTCATCAGGCACCTGCTGCAAAGGCTCTACGATGTTCGCAGCCTGATCGAGTGGGGCGGCACGCTGCTGGTCTGCGTCGTCGTATTTGCCGAGACGGGCATGTTCGTGGGCTTTTTTCTGCCCGGCGATTCCCTGCTCGTCACCGCTGGCGTATTTGCCGGCGCGGGCCATCTCCAACTGGCTTGGCTCTTATCGCTCGTGGCCCTATGTGCCATTGCGGGTGATCAATTGGGCTATTGGATTGGGCGAAAGGCAGGCGAAGGGCTTTACCGCCGCGAAGATTCCCTGATCTTCAAGAAGCGCCACCTGCTAGAGGCCCACAAGTTTTACGAGCGCCACGGAGGCCAAGCTATCATCATCGCGCGATTTGTCCCCATCATTCGCACGTTCTGCCCGCCCGTGGCTGGCGCCGCGAAAATGACCTACAAACGTTACCTGCTTTTCGATATAGCAGGCGGAATCCTGTGGGTTTGGGGCATGGTGCTGCTGGGATACACGCTTGGCCGCGCCGTTCCCAACGTGGATAAAAAAATTCACTACATCATCGCGGCCGTAATCGTAGCTTCGTTTCTGCCAGCCGCCTATCACGCATGGAAATCGAAGACGAAGAAGAATCGCGAGTTCGTCGAGCCGCTCCCCGAAGATTAAGCATTTCAACCATACCTGAACCACTTCGGTGGCTCTGCACCTGCTTGGCGACCGACAACAGCTCCCTTTTTGTCTGCTCGCAAGCCGCAGCAGAGGTTGCGATGAATTACGTCCTCTACGTGACCGGCAATCTCGAGATCGGTCCGCTTGAATCTCTTCGACATAAGCAATCCACGTTCAAAATGACTTCGCACCGAAAAATTAGAGCATAAGCTACCGTAAAAGTTATAATCCAACCCTCAAATGCCGCTCAGCTCAGGGACACTCATCGGCTCATACGAGATCACCGGCGCGATTGGTGCCGGTGGAATGGGCGAGGTTGAGCCGTTTTGCGGGCGTCTGAGCCCGCAGGCGAAATCCCGAGCGAGCGGAACGAACCGAGGGATCTCATGCTGAGCACGGGAACGAAGATTGGGCCGTACGAAATCCTCGCGGAGATCGGCAGAGGCGGCATGGGTGAGGTCTATCGCGCGCGGGATACGAAGCTCGGGCGCGACGTGGCCATCAAAGTTCTACCCGAGGCGTTCGCGCGCGATGCCGAGCGCATGGCGCGGTTCGAGCGCGAAGCGAAGGTGCTGGCGTCGCTGAATCATCCGAACATCGCGGCGATTTATGGGTTCGAGGATTCGGGCAGCGTACGCGCGCTGGTGATGGAGTTGGTCGAGGGGCCAACGCTGGCGGAACGCATCAGCCGCGGCGGAATCCCTGGGACCAACACCAAAGGCGCCGACCTAAAAGTCGCCGCTACACAGGCGGGCCGGGAAGAACCGGATGCCGGGATTGCCGGACACACTTCGGTAGAAACGCAAACAGCGAAGGCCGAACCCCGAAAAGCGATACCGGTCGATGAAGCGCTGCGGATCGCCCGACAGATGGCCGACGCGCTGGAATACGCGCACGAGCGCGGCGTGGTCCATCGCGACCTGAAGCCTGCCAACATCAAAATTTCCCGCGAAGATGTGGTGAAGATTCTCGATTTCGGCCTCGCAAAGGCCATTGAAGGCGACGCTTCGTCGATGGACATGGGCAACTCGCCCACGCTCACGCGCATGGCCACGCAAGCGGGCGTGCTGCTCGGCACGGCGGCCTATATGTCGCCCGAACAAGCCAAAGCGAAGCCGGTGGACCGCCGTGCCGATATTTGGGCGTTTGGCTGCGTGCTGTACGAGATGCTCACCGGAAAAATACCCTTTCACGGCGAGACGGTGAGTGACACGCTCGCGGCCGTCATTCGCGCCGAGCCAGACTGGTCGCAGCTTCCGCCCACAACGCCCACGCGAATTCGCGCCTTGTTACAACGCTGCCTGCAAAAAGACCCCAAGCAGCGCCTGCGCGATATTGGCGACGCTCGCATCGCGCTCGACGAAGTTCTTTCCGGTGCGCCTGACGCGGCGGGTAATCCGGAGCCCACATCCTCCGCCGTGGCTGCCACCCTCGCTGTGCCACTCTGGCGCCGTGCGTTGCCCTGGGCCGTGGCCGGTGCTTTCGCGATTGCGTTCGTCGCGCTCGCGTTCGTTCACTTCCGCGAAAAATCCCCTACGCCAACCGAGGCGGCGCGCTTTGAAATTCCGGTGCCGCAAGGAGCGGCTTTGTCATCGAGTGGGGCGTTCGCGCTATCGCCCAATGGCCGCCAGTTGGCTTTCTTCGCCAGGGGCTCCGACGGCGTCTTGCGGTTGTGGATACGATCCCTAGACTCGCTTGAGGCGCACGCCCTGCCTGGCTCGGAATTCACAGGCCCCTATCCATGGCTGTTCTGGTCTCCCGATAGCCAGCGCATCGCGTTTGGCGCCGATGGAAAGCTCAAGACCATCGATGTGTCCAGCGGCACGACGGAAACCTTGTGTGACACATCGACAATTGTCGTCGGAGGTTCCTGGAACCGCGATGGTGTAATCATCTTCGGACAGTATAACGGCGGTTTAATGCGAGTCTCCGCGAACGGCGGCACCGCGACGGCGGTAACCGTTCTCAATTCGTCGCGGACACAAGACCAGTTTCCGTCTTTTCTTCCCGACGGACGCCATTTCATTTACCTTCGGTTCTCTCGGAAGCTGGGAAATAGCGGGATTTACATCGGGTCGCTCGACACCAAGCCCGGAAAACAGGATTCCACGCGGCTGCTAGCCACTTCCTATGGCGCGGAATACGTGCCGTCTTCCAACCCGAATCTTGGGCAACTGCTTTTCCTTGCGAGCGATGGAACGCTGATGGCGCAGCCGTTTGATGCACGGCGATTCGAATTTGCCGGTGAACCGGTTCCCGTGGCCCAGCACGTTGGAGATGTTTTCTCTTATGGTTACTTTTCGGCTCCGACCAACGGTATTCTGGCGTACAGATCGGCCGTTGGAGGAACGTCTCAGCTCACGTGGTTCGACCGGGAAGGGAAGAATCTTGGCACGGCTGGCGAGCCGGGCGCTTACGACACATTTTCTCTTTCTCCGGATGGAACGCAGGCGGTTGTGAGCCAGGCTGACGATCCCTCAAACCCAAGCGCCGAGACTCTCTGGCTGGTTGATTTCTCGCGGGGCACCAGCACGCGGTTCACGTTTGGTTCCTCGTCGGCTACCTTAGGCGCATGGTCTCCGGACGGCAGCCGAATCATCTTCTCTTCCAACCGCAGCGGCGAATACGACCTTTACGAGAAGCTGGCCAGTGGCGTAACCCCCGAGGAAGTTCTTCTGAAGTCAAGCGACGACAAATGGCTCAACAGTTGGTCCCGCGACGGACACTTCTTGCTCTACCAGTCAACCGGCGGATCAACGAAGGCAACAAAGGAGGACTTATGGGTGCTCCCCATCGAGGGTGACAAGAAACCGTTCCTTTTCGAGAGCACAGGGGCCAACAGTGACGATGGGCAGTTCTCTCCCGACGGACATTTGATCGCTTACGTCTCCAATGAATCCGGGCGGGGCGAGATCTACGTCCGGACGTTCTCACCAACCA
>JASHPG010000043.1 GCA_030038275.1 Candidatus Acidiferrales bacterium
ATCGTGGCACCACGTCCATCGACGAAATTTCGCGCCATAGAAACCGCAAGCGTAGTGGTAAAGAACGGCTGATGATGGCGAATGTGATCGATAGCGGCCAGTAGTTCTGAATCGGCGTCGGATTTCAACACGTACCCAATCGCGCCGCAGCGTAGCACTTCGCGCGCGAGTTCTTCTGAAAAGTGCATCGATAGAACTAGAAACTCCGTCGAAGGCGAATCCTGTTTGCCCGTGGTTAGCACATCCAAGCCCCCAACTTCGGGCATGGTCAAGTCAAGTATGACTAGATCGGGTTTGACGCTCTTGATCATCTGGATGGCCTCGCTGCCATTCGAAGCTTCCCAGGGCACCTCGATACCGGGCTGGGCCTCAAGCAGATTCCGGAGGCCGCGCCGGACCACTGGATGATCGTCGGCTACAAGGATTCGATACGGTCGATCAAACTTAGTCGCCGCCTCGGTTGCGAGCGCTTGCAGCGCTGGATGGATATCAGCCTTATCAGCGCGAGCTTGCTTGTGGCGCATCTTTTTCCCCCTAGTCTTCATCGCCGGGGCGTTGAATTAGCCGGGTCTAATTGAACCGGCGCTTTCAAGGCGACTGCCGGCAACACCACCCGAACGGTAGTTCCTTTGCCTGGGATACTGTTCACTTCGAATTCGCCGTCTAACTGCTCTACGCGTTCGCGCATGCCGGAGATTCCGACGCCAAGCTTGGCGCGTTGCGATGGGTCCGCCGAAGGAGGAAATCCGCATCCGCAGTCGCGAACCTCTACTTTAAGGGTCGAATTTTCGTGCCAGACCTTAGTTTCCACCGAAGAGCTGCCGGAGTAGCGATGCACGTTGGTCAGCGCCTCCTGAACCACTCGGAACACAGTGGTCTCGATTTCCTGGGCATACCGCGGGAAAGGTTCCGAGATTTCCAATTTGGCGCAAAGCCCGCTGCGCTCCGCGAATCCCTTTACGTACCAGCGGAGCGCCGGCCCCAATCCGGCGTCATCGAGCATCGGAGGATGCAAAAGATACGTTACGGTCCGCACTTCGCGCACCGTGGTGTCTGCCAGCAGGGCCGCGGATTCGAGAAGAGAAGGCGCCAATTCGGGATTTTCGGAAAGCGCCTCGCGCAATTGTCCGAGCGTCATTTTCAAAGCGGCCAGGCTTTGTCCGGCCGATTCGTGCAACTCGCGGGCTAAGCGGCGGCGCTGACTATCTTGCTCATTCATGATCTGCTGCGACAGCCGGCGGAGTTCCTGGTGCGATTCGGCGCGCTCCGTAATGTCCTGGATCACGCCCATGGCGCGGGTCACATTTCCATTCGCATCAAGCAATGGGAGAAGTTGTGCCAGGTGCAGGCGCACTCGTCCATCTGGCGCACAATAACGAGCCACATACTCAACTGGACCACCATCAGCGAGAGCTTTGCTTGTCAATTCTCGTACCCGTAAACGGTCGTTCGGGTGCATCCGCGCCCAATAGATGTCGCGCGACCATCTCTCTCCTGGTGAAAGTTCGTAAATCTTCATCAGCTGCGCTGAAGGTTTCACGACATTTGTTTTTAGATCCATTTCCCAACTGCCGAAGTTCGCGATTTGCTCCGCCTTCGCGAGCAGAGCTTCTCGCTCGGTCAGAGTTTGCAGCGCTTCAACGCGGCGGGTGATGTCGCGAACCGCCAGGCAAAACGCGGACGTACTCGAATCGTACGTATCAAGAGGAACGGCGCAGATAGAAAACGATCGCTGCACGCCACGGATCGTTACCGCGAGTTTTACTTCTTCCCGGCAGCCTCGTGCGGCCGTGCGCCGCGCCAGCGCTTCAATATCGGCGGCAACACTGGGACCAATAACCGCGTCGAGCCGGGAGCCGATAATCGATGTAGATAGGCGCTCATATCTCAACTGACGAGCAGCCCAAAATCCCACAATCGTGCCGTGGCGATCGGTTATGAGATCAAATTCTCCAAGGGCTTTGATCAGGGAAGCTAGGGTGTCACTCTTGGGGAGTCTTCGGCCATTTTTTGACCGTCCAGTGCGGCCCAGTTCCATTTTGGGAATGGGTTGCGGCCTCGTCCGCTCGGTTTGAGTGCGACTGCGTTTCAGCGCCCGAGCCCCAATGGCCATCTGAGTAGCGGTTTCCCCAAAAAGCGCAGCGTTCGCGCAAGACCCTAGCCCCAAAAGTTGGCGGGACGAAAAGGAGACGAGGAGCGGACTAAGGCGTCGGGAAGTTACTTCGCGTGAAACGGCATGTCAAGTACTTTCTGTCGCGCGATGAAACACCTACTGGCGGGCGATTCCGCAGAATTTCGCTATCAGGATGCGTATTGTTGCGAATTGAACTGGCCCACCCGCGCGCCTAGCATTGGGCACCTCTGGAAGGGGAAGGCGTACTAATGTTTCGCCACGCGCTTTCCGATACGACAAAAGGGAGCGCGTGGCCGCCTTTTCTGAAGGCTCCAGCCGTCTAGTGCGTATGAGGATCCGACAGGGAACGGTTTCCAATTCAACCGAATATGCTCATGTGCGCGCCCCCCTTCGAAAGGGAGCGCTATGGCTATTGTTTCTCTCCAGATTCTGACGGTTGGTAGTCCAGAGTCCTCGACCGACCGGCCGATTCTCCAGTTATCTGGCAGAGGCCACGGCGCCATGCATGCCGAGACGCTGGCGGATGCCAAAGGCCTGTTAAAAACATTCCGCTTTACAGTCGTCTTAGCGCAAGAAACGCTCCCCGATGGCCGCGGATACGATCTCGCGCACATAATTGCTCGACAAGGCGGCAATCTGTTTGTGGGTATCGCGCTTTCGGAGGTCCTATGGCTGCCGGTTGTGGAGCGTGGCTCGGTAGTGCTTGGGCAGCGCGCGCTCAATGCAAGCGTCTTCGAAAATGAAGTTGAAATGGCGCTTGGAGCAGTGCGCGTAGAGCTTAAAAGCGAAAACAGACCGCGGCTCGAAACAGCCGGTCCATCCCGTGCGGCTGCGCCAAAGCGCCGGCGCATTGAAGCTGCGTAATCCGACAGGAAAGACAGCCGTTACGCGCGGCGAGAGGCCGCTCGCGGAGCTTGCAGTGCAGCGGACTGCCTTTTCCGCAGTCTCCACCAAATGGCTGCGCCGACAACGATTGAGGCCAACCCGGCCGTCTGAGCGTTGGTCATCCCGAAAAACGATCTCGGATTAATGCGAATAAATTCCACAAGAAAGCGTTCGATGCCTGTCAGGAAGAGGTAAGCCGCGAAAACCTGCCCGGCCGCTGGAGCGCTGCGCCACGCCACCGAAGAGACGCCTTCGCTGAGCGGCTCTTTCAGCGCGACGGATGTACTCGCTCCCCTTACGACCACATTCCGGCTGCGGTTTGGGTCCGCTGTTTTAGGCGAGGCCGCTGAAACGCGCTTTTCGCGCGTGGCGGCGATTTGCCGCGCGCCGATCTTCCAGAGAATCCAGGCGATAACGCAGGCCGCGAGCATCTCGTAGATGGGCGTGGGCTGCACCTTGCAGCTCGCCGGCCAGCCCCACGCGACGCAAGTTTGCGTCGTGGGGACGAGGCCGTGCGGAAATCTCATGCCCCAGGGCAGCAAAGTGGGCTTGCCGTAGTCTCCGTCCCCTGAGAGCAGGCAGCCGACGCGCCCAACGCCGTATCCGATGGCAGCCGCGGGCGATCCGACGTCGAACATCGTCAATAAGGGAATCTTCTTCCGTCGCGCCAGCCAAGCAAATGCCGCGAACCCGGCGATGAGTCCGCCGAACCAGGCGAGGCCATAGCGGCTGAAAAGCTGGCCAAAAGGGTCGGCAAAGAGTTCGCGCGGCGTTTCGAGTACGTGGTAAAGCTTCGCTCCAATGATCCCGGCCAAGCAGGGCAGGGCGATAAACGCTTCGGCAACGCCCGAGTCTTTGGCGGCAATGCCGCGCCGCGCCAAATCGGCGCGTAGGACGAAGTAGGCCGCGAGCATTGCCGCGGCAACCATGAGTCCAAATGTGGGTATTTGCAGCGGCCCTAAATGCAAGAACGGAATCATCGGGGATCTTTTTCAGTTTCCGATGGTTTACGCGGCGTGTCAAACGGCTTCATGCCATCCTTTTTGTAACGGGTAGAGTTCGATGACGTCCGTCTGTGAGCATCTGAGCGAGGCAAATTGCTACCGAGGCGCGTGTTTTACCTTGGATATTTTTCTGTTACGAAATAAAGCACTTGACAACAACTGACACTCCGTGGTGAAAGAATTTCGTTATCCTCGAAAAGTGCGTGGGCGGCACCCTTCCGGTTTAGCCAGTTCACTCTGAAATCGAAGCAGATCGAACAATTTCCGTAGCACTCTGATCTCAAGAGTGCGGCTGTCGCCGCGTAAACGCCGTTCGCGCTCTACGCGCTACCACT
>JASHPG010000044.1 GCA_030038275.1 Candidatus Acidiferrales bacterium
GGCTTCGAATCCGGCGACGCGCAAATCCTGAAGAACATCAAGAAGGGGCAGACGCTGGAGATGGGCCGCGCGTTCGTGAAGAATTGCAAAAAGGTCGGCATTCACGTGCACGGCGATTTCATCATCGGCTTGCCCGGCGAGACCAAGGACACTATCGAGAAGACGATCGATTTCGCCAAGGAACTGGATTGCGAGACGATCCAAGTTTCGCTGGCTCACGCCTATCCCGGCACCGAGCTATACGACCGCGGAGCGCGCGAAGGGTTCCTGGCGGGCGAGGCGATCACGGATGCGGGTGGCCATCAGCTTCCGCACTTGGAATATCCGAATCTCTCGAAGGAATACATGGTGGAAGCGGTAAACCGCTTCTACGACAGCTACTATTTTCGCCCCAAGGTGGTGTGGCGCATCGTTCGCGACGCGCTGTGGGATGGTCACGAGCGCAAGCGTCTGTACCATGAGGCCGTGGACTTCCTGAAGCTGCGCGCCGACCGCAAGAAAGTGGCCCGCGAGACGACCGGCGTGGCGAAGAAAGCCCTCGTGAGCGTGCCGGCCTTGCCCGCCAGAACCGAAGTGAGTGGATCGCAAGAGGCATGAGCCCAAGTCGGCTCCTCCGGCTGAAAACCTACGTTCTGATTTGCGCCATGCTCGTCTTTGGTCCTCTCGGCGACGTGTTGCTTGGGAGGGCCATGAAGGAAGCCTCTCCAATGAGAAGCTGGGCTCCGGCGAGCATCTTGCGATTTTTCATCCGCGCGTTCGCTTCACCGGCAGTTTGGCTGGCCATCGGATCGCTGGCTTTGTTTTTCGTGGCCTACGTTCTGGTGCTTTCGTGGGCCGACTATAGCTACGTGCAGCCGGCCTCGGCTTTGTCGTACGGGCTGGTTGCGCTGCTGGCGGTAATCGCGCTCAATGAGAAAATCACGCCGGTCCGCTGGGGCGGGGTTTTGTTGATTTGCCTCGGCGTCTTTGCCGTGGGATTGACTGCGCCGCGCACCACCCAACCGCGCTGATGCCGACCTTGCTGTCCGATCGAGGAGAAATCGTGTCCGAGCAGTCTGCTAAACCGCCGAACCCTGATACCGGCAGATTCCATCTGAAGCTGAAAACATACATTTTTATCACCCTGATGGTCGTGCTGAACCCCATCAGCAACATCTTGATGAAGCAGGGAATGGACAAGGTGGGCCCGATGGCGAGTTGGGCGCCGTCGCGGGTGCTGCAATTCTTCGTCCACGCATTTTCTATCGGCACCATCTGGGTGGCCATTGCCTGTTTGATGGGTTTCTTTGTTTCGTACCTATTGGTTCTTTCCTGGGCGGACTATACTTTCGTCCAGCCGTCAGCGGCGCTTTCAAACGGACTCACTGCCGTGCTGGCGCTTCTCATCTTGCACGAGTTCATCAGCCCGGTGCGATGGCTGGGTATCGCGTGTATTTGCGGAGGCGTTTTTTTTGTCGGGCGGACGCATCCGCAGACGGGGATGCAGCTTTGATCCTTACCGGCGTCATTTTCTATCTGTTTATCCTGCTTTCGGGCACTGGCGGCGAGATGTGCGTCTCGCGTGCGATGAAATCCATCGGCGAAGTGACCGATTTCCGGCCGCACTCGATTGCGCTCGCCATCGGTCGCGCGATGAAGGTGCCGTGGATGTGGATCGGCGTCGCAATGATGGCGATGGGATTCTTCTCACTGATGGGCTTGCTCTCGATGGCCAACGTGAGCTTCGTCTATCCCGCATCGGCGTTGAGCTACGTGGTCGGCGCGCTCGGCGGAAAGTTTTTCCTCGGGGAAACAGTCAGTAAAGAGCGCTGGGCCGGAGTGCTGCTGGTCACCCTTGGAGTTTTGCTGGTCGTCGTCGGCAGGGGATAAGGCGTTGACAATCTGGCCGGCCGTTCGCGACGCGCTGTTGCTGCTCGCGCTCGCACCTTTCGCTTACTACCTCATCGCCATTTTCGCCGGTTTCCGATTCTTGAGCGCCGCGCGCCGCAACTCCGTCCCGGAGCCGGATTCCGCGCCGCCCATCAGCATCCTGAAGCCAATCCGCGGGCTCGACCGCGAAACGTACGAAAATTACGCCAGCTTCTGCCAACAGGATTATCCGCAATTTGAAATCATCTTCGGAGTGTCGGACGCAAACGACCCGGCAATTCCGGTAATCGAGCGCGTCATCCGCGAATTCCCATCCCGTTCCATCCGCCTGCTGATTGGTTCGGACCCGATAGGCGCGAGCGACAAAGTGAACAAGCTCTGCCGCATGGCGCACGAGGCGCGTTACGAGATTCTTCTGGTCAGCGATAGCGATGTCCGCGTCGAGCCGGGATTTCTGCGCGCGGTCGTAGCGCCGTTTCGCGATCCGGGCGTCGGCGGCGTCACATGCCTTTATCGCGGCCTTGCCGAGGATTGCTTCCCTGCCACCTTGGAGGCGCTCGGCAACAGCGGCGACTTCGCGCCCGGCGTGCTGGTTGCGCGGCTCTTCGGTGAGATCGATTTCATGCTCGGCGCGGTGATGGCCACCACCAAAACGCAGATCGCCGTCATCGGCGGATTCGAATCGTTGGCGGATTTTCTCGCTGACGATTACGAGCTTGGCAACCGCATCGCAAACGCCGGAAAGAAGGTCGAGCTCAGCACATTTCCGGTATCGATCGTTTACCCCCGTGAGACTTTGCGTGAGGCGCTACGGCGCCAGCTTCGCTGGAACCTGTGCGTCCGTTATTCGCGGCCGTGGGGACATTTCGGGCTGCTGTTTTCGCAGGGGCTTCCGTGGGCCATACTCGGCGCGGTGCTCGCGCCTTCGGCCGCCATGGCGGGAACGTACTTAGGCGCTTACGTGGTATTGCGATGCGCGATGGCGCTTACGGTCGGAATTTTGGGAATGCAGGACGAAGGGATGCGCCGCTGGTGGCGATTGCTGCCGCTGCGCGATTTGTTCGCCTTCGGCGTTTGGATCGCCAGTTTTTTCCCGCAGCGCATCCACTGGCGGGACCGTGAATTTGTCGTCCGCGAGAAGCGCCTCGTTCCAGCGAAGCCAAACTCCTAACCAGGGGCGCAAGGCCGTCACTACCGGCCAACGACGGCTCGCAGACTCTCGAGTTCAACTTCGGCTTGCAGATTCTCGCGATCGCGCGAAATCGTGGCGACGGCTAGCCGTTGCTTGCCGCGAAGAAAGCTCACCGAAGCATTCCGCTCTGGGAGAGAACCCTCTACTTTGATCGAATCCCAGCGCTCGGCATGGCCCACGTACCGGATCGTCACGTCGTAGTGCTGGCTCCAGAAGAAGGGCACGGCATCGAAGCGTTCGCGCGCGCCCAGCATGTTTTTCGCCGCCGTTTGGCCTTGCCGTTCGGCCACCACCCAGTGCTCGACGCGAATTTTCTCTCCCGTGTGCGGATCGGGCCAGCGTGCCACATCGCCGACG
>JASHPG010000045.1 GCA_030038275.1 Candidatus Acidiferrales bacterium
TATCCCGCATCTGGGTGAAGCTATCGGCGAGCTTTGAATAGAGGTCGCTTTTTACCTCGAAGATCATCGGGCGGGAGAGATCGCGGGCGTAGTACTCATCGCCGGTTTTCTTGCCGAGGATCAACGTGTTTTCATCGCCGCCGTTCTTGACCGCGGTAAAGCGGATGGACGGATTTGCAAGGCCATAGCGCGAAAGACCGTCGGATTTCTCGCTGACGATGCTGTTGATGCGAGCGTTTGCAATGGCGCTGAGCATTCCATCCACTACGTCAGGATCGGCCGACACTTTTTCAGGCTTGGTGAAATCCCACTGCGTGGAATCTTTCGGATCGCGCGTGACAGCAAGATCGCCCGACGGATTTTTCAGCGTGAAGGAAGAAACGTCCTCGCTATCGACGTGGAGAACGTTCATGTCGCGTAGATCCTTAAGCGGCTTCTCGGCCGTGGTGAGCAGCGAAAGGGGCATCAGCGAAACTTTCGGCCGATCGTCCACGATCGCATAAACGCTGTCGCCGCTGAAATCTTTGTCCCCCAGCAGAAGCGTGTGCTTCTGCCCTGCCTTCGTGTCGAACTCGATCGAAGCAGCGGGAGGATCGAGACCGAAAACCTTCCTGCGGTCAGGGGTGACCGCCTCCGTTCCCGTAGGCCGCGATTCGGCAAGCTGATCGACAAAACCTTCGGCCGTGGACTGGTCGGCAAGTGTCTCGACAGGTTGAACGATTTCCCAGCCGCTCTTCTGTTTTTGGAAATCGATCGCCGGCTGGTCTTTTTCCGCCGGATGCGAGATCGAGAAGGAGGCGATCTGATCCGGAGCCACCGAAAACGCCGGCTTCGAATTATCCGCCGGAGCAGCGGGCTCTTTCGATTTATGCCATTGGAAGTAGTACACGCCGCCGGCGATGATGATTGCGCATATAAGTACGATCAACGTGGATTTTTTAATCATCGCATTCGAGGTTCACGCGCCCGCCTAGCGCCGCTTCCACCAGATCGCAATGCCGACAACAAAGACGATGCCGGGCAGCGCGAAAATATCAGCCCACCGAAGGGCCACGGCCTGGCTATCCGTGAGATTCTCATTACGGCTCTTGGCGACTTTCGGGCGAATGGAAATCAGGTTCTGATCGGAGGCGAGCCAGTCGATGGCGTTCAAAAAAAGGTCGCCGTTGCTGGACTGCCCGATGGCTTCGTTTGAAGCAAAATCCGAATCACCGATCACCACGAGACGCGCGGTTTTATCTCCCGCAGTCTTTTCCGCGGACACGCCCAGCGAAAGCGGTCCCTTCATGTCCGTCTTGGGATCGTAACTGACTTCGCGCGCGAGCTTCGGAGTGGTGAAGCTGCTGGTGGACGTCTTGAGCAGTTGAGTGATTTGTGGATCGAGCTTTGATTGGTCCGCCTGCGTCACGGTTTGCGCCAAAGGGAAAAACGTCATGGTGCGCTGCAAACCCTTGGTGATCGGGCTATCGCCGTAATCGACCACGAGCGGAATTTCCGGGCCGGCGCCGAAGAGCCGCCCCATGCCGCTGGCGTCGATCGCTATGTTGTCGCCCAGTTTGATGTTCCAGGACGAGAGCAGGCTATCCAGCTTGGCGGGCTGCTGATGCTCGTCAGTGACTGGATCGAGCTCGAGCAGCGCCTTGCCGCCATCGCTGAGATACTTCGACAGCATCGCGGTTTCCTGCGGGAAATAGGACTGCGTGGGACCATCCACCACCACAACGTTGCAATCGGCCGGAACGCCATTCGACTGGACTAAATTGATCGTTTTCGTCTCGTAATTTTCGCGCTTCATGCCGGCGTTAGCTTCGGAATAACCGTGCGGCCCTGCGTCGGCAAGGGATTTTTCTCCGTGACCGGAGACGAAGCAGACGGTTTTCACGCTTCCGCTGATCACTTTCAAAATCGCGCTGGTGATCGATTGCTCGGTGAAACCGCCATCCGCGGGAGGCGTGATGTGTTGCGTGCGCGCCCCCGCGTTCACGTCGAGTTCCCCCATTTGCGTCGCGCCATACTCGTGAGCCAACTCGGGCTTCTGGTCGGGATCGACTTCCTGGAATTTTATGTGATGGCTTACGTTCCGGTATTCGGAAAGCAGGTCGTCTAGCTGCTGATCGGGGCGTTTGGCGAAGCGCACGACGTTCACGTCCTCTTTGAGGTTGCGGACGATTTTCTGGCTTTGCGGCGCGAGGGTGTAGAGCTTTTCGGCGGTCAGGTCAAAGCTCTTGTGATACTGCGAGCCGAGGTAATTCGCGACCACCAGGATCGCAACGACGCTCAAGGTAAGGATCGCGGTGTTGGTGCCGAGCTGCGAAGAACGCTTCGAGAAAAAGTTGATGATTCCGCGGAAACCGAGAACGATACCGGCGATCAAGAGCACGCCTCCGGCGATCAGGAGAATCTTCGACGCGAGCATCAGCTCGTCCTGAATCGAATATCGCAGGTACCCTGCGATCAAGCACGCGACGCCGACGCAAACCAGCGTTTCCGCCAATTGATAATGATTTCGCTTGTTACTGATGACTGCCTCCCTGCCCATCGCGCCTGCCTGCCGGCAGGCAAGTTCGGCGCGCCTGGACCCGAAATTCCGTGCCGCCACGCGAGGTGCGCGGCTACGCTCGTCTCCAGCGCATCGAATCCACCGAACGCACCGTAAGGAAAATAAAGAGAACCATGAAACTGACGTAATAAACCAACGCTGATGTGTCGATCACGCCTTGAGCAAATCCCTGGTAGTGATTGATCACCGACAGATAATGAACCACCGATTCCACAGTGCTGGCGGCGCCGCTCGATCCAAAATCGAGCGCCCACAGGAGTAAGAAGGCCGCAAACGTGAGCACAGCGGCGATGATCGGATTTTCCGTCAGCGACGAAAGAAACGAGCCAAGCGCAAGCAACGCGCCCCCGAACAGCAGCAAGCCCAAATACCCCGCGCCGACCACGCGTAATGGCGGCATCGGCTCGCTCTTCACCCACATAAACAAAATGTAGCTGGCGGTCGGCACCAACATCACAAGGAACAGCGTGAACGAAGCGAAAAACTTGCCGAGCACGATCTGCGTCTCCGTGATCGGCGAAGTCATCAACAATTCCATCGTGCCGCGGCGGCGCTCGTCCGAAAAAATGCCCATGGTGATCATCGGCATGAAAAACAGCAGAAACAGCGCCAGAACGCCAAGGAATGCGCGTATCACTTCGCTGGGCACGTCAAAATTCGAGGGCATGCCGAACTGCGCGCCTTGCATCTGCGCTTCCATCGCGGCGCGCATCGCGTCGCTCAAATATAGGTTAAAGAAGAAACCGCACAGGATCAGAAACAGGCCGACCACGACGTACGCGATGGGCGAGACGAAGTAGTGGCCCAGCTCCTTGCGGTAGATGGCGTAAATACTGCGCATTCAAATGCCTCCGATTCCCTTTTCATCAGCCGCGCTATTGCACGGGCTAGTTGGACGGCTGCGCGTGCGCGGCGTCGTCCGTCGTGAGCTGCAGGAAGATATCCTCAAGACTCAGGCT
>JASHPG010000046.1 GCA_030038275.1 Candidatus Acidiferrales bacterium
TTTTGGCAAAGCGGGCGGCTATGCGATTCAAGGAATTGCGGGGCGATACGTCACGCGGGTCGAAGGGTGTTACTTCAACATTGTGGGACTGCCGCTATCGCGGCTGTACTCGATGCTGCACGAATTTGGCTGCTTACCGGTCAAATAAAACGGCGACCGCCGCTTCGAGCGCTCTATTCCCCGGTTTTACCCGGGTCTCGGCAAACCGGAATACACCGAAGACAAGCACGAGCAGGGTCACAACGACCAGCAAACGAACCGTCGTGCTGCCCACATTTTCAGCCGCATTGCCCCGAGCGTCGGCGCTACTTTTTTGGCTCGGCCGCTATCGGCGCGGCGGGCGTGCTGACCGGTGGGGCCTGCTGTATAGCCTGTTGCGCGGGATTGGCGGGAGGCTGCGGCGGCGTCTGATCTCCGCGCATGCCTTCCTTGAACTCGCGCACGCCCTGGCCAAGGCCCTTCATCACCTCAGGAATCTTTCGTCCGCCGAACAACACCAGAACAACGATGGCGACGATCAACAAGTGAATGGGACTATCCCACATAACAGCACCTACCTTTCATGCGCGAAAGCGCGCCTATCGGGAGCACTCCCGGCATCGCTACCCAGAGGCTACAGTATAACACGCTCGTCGCCCGCGCGGCGGGTTACGTGCTCGCGGTCCAGGTATTCAAGCAGGGGAATCGCGTATTTGCGGCTTATGCCGGCCAAATCCTTGAAGGCCGTGATCGGCAGCCGGTCGCCGCGCTCCTTGCGGTAACTGGCGATCAATTCGCGGAGCCGGGCAATCGCCTGGCGATGAAAAAAAAGGTCTTCCACCACTTTCACGAGCACGCCTTCGCGCAGGAGGATTTGCAGTATCTTGCGCGCGCGTACCGGCTCCACGGGCAACTTTTCGAGTACCGCGGACACGTTGGGCACCGCCAGCCCCGCCTGGGCGAATGCTTGTTCGATCAGCTCCTTGGCGCGTGATTCCTCCGGCGAGAGCGAAATCGAGCGGCCGGCGCGCTGCACTAGGTCCCCGGCATTACTGAGGACACCGGCGCGAATCAGATCGTCCATGGCTGCCTGAAAAAGCTCCTGCCGAGAGTTACCAGCGCGCCCGCGCAGTTCCTGCTTTGGGATACCCGGCAACAATGGGTTGGCGCGATGAAATTCTTCCACGGAGGCGCGAATTGCGGCGGCGCAGCTCTGCACGGCCTGTTCGGGCGCCACGATGAACGGCTGTTCGTTGAGCACTCGAAGGCGCTTGGCCGACACAAGCTCTCCCGCGATTTCGCGGATCTCCGGCTCCAGCCAGCCGGTGCGCGCCAGAAGCTCCTGAAGCGTGAGGCCGCGGGGCGAGGAATCCGCCAGCGCCGCAAGCGATTCCAGCCGACCGCCGCTTTCGAGCGTCTGCAGAAATTCCGCGGCTGTGGGGTCGCTGCGCCTGTGCCGCCGGGCACCGGAGTCAATCACAACGCCGCCGCCGATCGTGATAACCGGCGAAAACTGCCGCAGGATAAAGCGGTCGCCTGGCAGCGCCAGCAATTCCTCGTCGAGCCGCAATTGTGCGAGCGCTTCCTCTCCCGGCGAGATTTCGGAGCGCCCCAGCAGGATGACTTCGGCAATCGCCTCGGCCGAACCTTGGTGGAAATGTACTTGCGCGCGGTTGCGGAGCGGACGCGCGGAAGGCAGCAGCGCGACTCGCGCGTCGATGCGCCGCGTGGGATGGAAGACGCCTGGCGCCGAGAGCACCATGCCGCGCCGGATTTCGCCGTGCTCCACGCCCGCAAGATTTATGGCCGTCCGTTGGCCCGCGAATGCCTGCTCGATAGCTTGCCCGCCGGAATGGAGCCCGCGCACGCGTACCAGACGGCCCAGAGGATGCAACTCGATTTCGTCCTTTACGCGAACGGTTCCGGACATGAGCGTGCCGGTGACGACGGTGCCAAATCCTTTTGTGGCAAACGAGCGGTCGATCGGCAGGCGGAAATGGCGCGTCGCGTCTTTCGTGGGAGCGGCGAGCGCGGCGTTCAGCAGCTCTTGCTTTAGCTTGTCGAGACCGGCGCCCGTTCGCGCGCTTACGGGGACCAGAGGCGCGCGCTCCAGAAACGACCCGCGCAGGAATTCCTCGATTTCCAGCCGCACCAGATCGAGCATCTCCGGTTCGACCAAATCGGACTTGGTCAGCGCCACCACGCCGCGCGGTATGCCCAGCAGACGGCAAATATCGAAATGCTCGCGCGTTTGCGGCATGATGGATTCATCCGCCGAGACTACCAAGAGCAGTACGTCGATGCCTCCTGCTCCCGCCAGCATGTTGCGGACGAAGCGCTCGTGCCCCGGCACGTCCACGAAGCCGAAGCGGACGTCACCCATGCGCAGAAACGCGAAGCCGAGATCGATGGTGATTCCGCGCCGCTTTTCCTCTTCCAGGCGGTCGGGATTCGTGCCCGTCAGCGCCTCCACGAGGGCGGACTTGCCGTGATCGATATGGCCAGCTGTGCCGACGATTACGTGCTTTTCGTTTGCCATCGAAGAAGGTGACGGGCGGGACGCCGCGCTTACACCCGCTTCTCAGCCTATTCGCGCCGGAAACTTCTTGCAAGCGGGAAGCGGCGCGGCATATCCGCGGCCGCGATTGACAGAGTCGTTGGCATGCATTACTATCCGCGCCAATTAGCTTCGGTGGAAAGCTGAACATGCCCTCCTCAGAAACGCCTGTTGCTGGGAGCGCGGCTGCGAGCGCCGGTCGAGTTTCTCCGCCCACGATCAGCCGTGTTGTGGCGATCATTGTGGGGATTTTCGCCATCATTGGCTTGCTCTCGATCCTGGTGCAGCTCAGGGCAGTCTCGCAGGTTCGACCTCCACTTTTCGGGATTACGGTAGGTCCTGCAGTCAGCATTGCTTTCTCGATGGCGGTGGACGCTGCGAGCTTGGGTCTCGCGATATTGGTGCTCAGTTGGGTCGGGTGGGCTGTAGATGGGCTCATTGCGGTTGAAGCAATCAAGGCGCTGAATAACTGCCTTTATCTGTTGTCGCCTGCGCGACACGCCTTTGTCGCATCGACACTTGCGCAAGCGCAGGCACGCATGCCGTCTCCGGCTGGCGCAGCGATTGATCCGCACACGCTAGGAACGATCATGTCTATGTCGGTGTCATTCGGTATTGTGGTGGGTATCCTGATCGCCGTTGCTTTTATCGTCCTGCTCTGCGTGGATCGACGCCGGTATCGCACGGTGTGCCTGTCGCGGTAAACCCTCGAATGTCTGCTACTTGTGGCGGGCCGCAGCAATCTCCTTGGCTATAGCCCGCGCCGTTGCGGCTGGATCATCGGCGCCGGTAATCGGCCGGCCTACCACGAGGTAATTTGCCCCGGCGCGGATTGCGTCCATGGGCGTGGCGACGCGCGCTTGGTCATCCCTGGTTGCAGCGGCTGGCCGTATGCCGGGCACGACAATTAGGAAGCGTGAGCCGCAGGCGCGCCGGATCGCGCGCGCCTCATGCGCCGAAGCAACCACACCATCCATGCCCGACTCCTTCGCAAGGCAAGCTAGAGCTACGACGCGCGCCGCAGGCGGACCTTGAATCCCGATTCGCCGCAAGGCAGGCCCGTCAAGGCTGGTTAACAGGGTGACCGCAAGCAGTGCGGGCCGGTTCTTTCGCCCAGCAAGAGCCTCTCTCGCGGCGCGCATCATCTTCGTGTCGCCCGATGCGTGCAGCGTCATCATCTGCACGCCTGGCAGAGATCCAGCCGCAGATACAGCTCCAGCGACCGTGTTCGGTATGTCGTGGTACTTCAGGTCGAGGAATATGCCGAAGCCCAATCCCGCGAGCCTCCGCACTGCGCGCGGGCCTTCCGCAGTGAATAGTTGGCTGCCGACCTTCACCAGCCCTGCCGAGCCGCGAAGCTGCCTAGCCAATGCCAGGGCTGGCGCCAGTTTTTCGTAATCAAGGGCGACGATTAATTGTGATGATCCGCTAGCGGGCGTGACGGCACCTTTAGAAGTTCGACGCGAACTCTGGCCGTGCCGCTGCCCTCAAAGCCCAGATCCCGGGCGACAGCATATGAGACGTCCAGTTCGCGCCCTTCGACGTAAGGGCCGCGATCGTTGATTCGAACCACCTCGCTGCGGTGGTTCTTCGGATTCACCACCCGGACGATCGATCCGAGCGGGAGCGTGGGATTCGCGGCCGTAGCCGCATACATATCATAAGTTTCGCCGGTTGCAGTCGGCAGACCGTCGAAATCCTCTCCGTACCAGCTGGAGATACAGTCCCAGACCGCCAGCGGCTTGAGCTGGCCATTAGGGCCGAGTTGGTGATGGGAAGCAGAGGGCTGGACCGCTTGCGTATGTGAGGGGATGCCGGCCTCGCTGACGGCTGTGGGATTTGCCGACGGGCTAAGGACAAGCATACCCAGTCCTAAGAACACTGATTCTAGAACCACGAACGATTTAGCTCTCATTGGCAGCTCTATCCTCATTTGCATCAGCTAATTATACCTACTTACGTGGACGGCAGGCAATCGGTTCAAGACCTGATCGACCATCGTAAGTTGCTGATTTCAAATAGATTTTCTTCCCTACACCATTCTTCAAGTGAGCCCACCAAGCGTTCCGATGCCCGTGGGTCCACGAAGTGCGCGGTCCCGACCTCTACCGCCGAGGCCCCCGCGACCATATATTCAGCCGCGTCTGCCGCTCTTTCGATCCCGCCAAGTCCAATAATCGGGATTCGGATCGCTCGGCTTGCCTCGTAAACCAGCCTCATGGTTATAGGTTTTATCGCTGCGCCGGACAACCCGCCTGTCGTACTGCCAAGGCGGGACCTCCGGGTGTGTGGATCTAGACACAATGAGGGGTATGTATTGGCTACTATGACGGCGTCAGCGCCAGCCTCTTCTACAGCCTTGGAGATAACTCCAATCCTTCCAACAACGGGTGATAACTTGACCCAGAGGGGCCGACTCGCCGCTCTCCTGGCCGCCGAAACGACCTCCGATGCGAGTACTGGATCGGTACCATACTCGACTCCGCCATGCTTCACATTGGGGCAGGATATGTTGAGTTCGTACGCCGCCAGCCCTTCGGCGTCGTTGAGGATACGGATAACCTCTACGTATTCCTCGACCGTCTTGCCGAAGACGTTCGCCAGGATAGCCGTATCGTATTTTCGAAGCTCCGGAAGCTTATCGACCACAAATGCCCGAACGCCGATGTTCTGAAGGCCGATCGCATTAACCATCCCACCGGTTGTTTCGCACATCCTTGGGCTGGGATTGCCAGCCATTGGTTCCAGCGAGAGACCTTTGACGGCAATACCGCCGAGCGCGTTCAGATCAACGAGATGGGCAAACTCCACCCCATATCCAAACGTCCCGCTGGCGGCAATAATGGGATTCTTGAGACGGACGGAACCGACGGAAACCCGGAGGTCAACCCCCGAGGGCCTATCGGGGCTGCGTGCCAACTCGGGCGAACTCACTGAAAGCAGTGTAGCACGAGGGTCAAGCCAGCCCCGGTTTCGGTCTTCCGGCCGCGATTCCGTCGATTCCGCCATGCTCTCGCTGATGGCTGTGCTAGGATAAGTTGCCCAATGCGCGTCGTTGAAAAGCGACAGCTCCTCTCGTCGGACGAAATCAGCCGCACGCTCAAGCGGCTGGCTCACGAAATTCTGGAAAAGAGTGTTGGGAGTGGCGACTTAGCGCTGCTCGGTGTGCGCCGCCGCGGCGTTCCGCTCGCGCAGCGCCTTGCAAACCTGATGAAAGAATCGGCGCACTTGGATGTCCCCGTCGGTACGCTCGATATCACGCTCTATCGCGACGATCTCTCGACCGTCGGCCCACAGCCGGTGCTGCATTCGAGCGACATCGACTTCCCCATCGATGATCGCGATCTGGTGGTTGTGGACGACGTGCTCTACACTGGACGCACCGTTCGCGCGGCCATGAACGCGCTCTTCGATCTGGGGCGCCCACGGCGCATCCGCCTGTGCGTCCTGATCGACCGCGGGCATCGCGAGCTGCCGATCGAAGCTAAGTTTGTGGGCCGCACCGTTCCGACCAGCGACACCGAGATCGTCGAGGTTCGCCTCCAGGAAGTGGATGGCGAGGAGCGCGTTATGCTGGTCGATCGCGTGCCCTGATGCGGCGAAATTTAGGGAGGCGGCGGAAAAGGTAACCAGTGCTTCAGAGCCTGTCACATTTGCTTGGAATTGAAGGACTCACTCAAGCCGAGATACTTTTCATTCTCGATCAGGCCAAGCCTTTTCAGGAATTCCAGCGCAATCCCCTCAAGAAACTTGCCGCGCTCCGCGGAAAATCCGTCGCACTCGCGTTTTTCGAATCGTCCACGCGCACTCGCATCAGCTTCGCCACCGCTGCCGCCCGCCTTGGCGCGGACACGATGAGTTTGCAAGCTGAATCCTCCAGCCTCAAAAAAGGCGAATCTCTCTCCGATACCATTCGCACGCTCGAAGCCATGCGCCCGGACGGCTTCGTGATCCGCCACGGTTCCTCGGGCGCCGCCGCATTCATTGCCGAGCGCGTGGACGTGCCGGTGCTCAACGCCGGCGATGGCATGCACGAGCATCCCACGCAGGCGCTGCTCGACGCGCTCACCATACGCGACCGCAAGGGCACGCTGGAAGGCTGGAACATCACCATCCTGGGCGACATCATTCACAGCCGCGTGGCGCGTTCCAACATTCATCTGCTGTCCAAATTCGGCGCGCGCATCACGCTCTGCGGTCCGTCGATGTGGGTGCCGCACGAGTTCGAAGCCATGGCGCCGAACGTTCGCCGCACTACCTGCATCGAAGAGGCGCTTCGAGATGCGGATATCGTGATGGTTCTGCGCGTGCAAACCGAGCGTCTGCACGAGCCGGCGCTCGCACCCGAAGAATACGTTTTGCGCTATCAGCTCACGCGCGAACGTCTGCTCTTGGCTCGTCCCGACGCGCTAGTGTTGCATCCCGGGCCGATGATTCGGGGCCTCGAAATCGACCCGGCGGTCGCGGACGGTCCGCAATCCGGCGTCCTCGAACAGGTCACCAATGGCCTCGCCGTGCGCATGGCCCTGCTTTACCATCTCATTGGCCGCGCGCCTCTGGACGCGCCCCATCCCGCAAAGGATCGCTCCAATGCTTCTGATTAAACACGGCCGCGTCCTCGATCCCGCCAGTAACACGGAATCCGCTCTGGACGTGCTGCTCGATGGCGAGCGTATCTCCAAAGTCGGCGAGAATCTCTCCGCACCGGGCGCCGAAATTCTCGACGCGTCAGGGCTTTTTGTAGCTCCCGGATTCATCGACCTGCATTGCCATCTGCGCGAGCCCGGTGGCGAGCTATCCGAGACAATCGAAACCGGCACGAAATCCGCCGCGCGCGGAGGATTCACCGCCGTCTGCTGCATGCCCAACACCCATCCGGTGAACGACCGCGCTTCCGTAACGCGCGGCATCGTCGAACGCGCCGCCGCGACGGCCAGCGTTCGCGTCTGGCCCATCGGCGCGGCGTCCATTGGCAGCAAAGGCGAAGCGCTTGCCGAAATCGCCGCGATGAAAGATGCAGGCATCGTTGCCGTCAGCGACGACGGCAAGCCCATCGCCACCGCGCGCCTGATGCGCCAGGTGATGGAGTATTGCGACGGCCTCGGCTTGCCCGTAATCGATCATTGCGAAGACGCCTCGCTCTTTGCCGGCGGCGCCATGCGCGAGGGCGCAACCTCGATTCGCCTCGGCGTTCCCGGCATTCCGTCGCAGACGGAATCGATCTGCGTGGGCCGCGACGTGGAGGTCGCTTCCATTACCCGCGCTCGCCTGCACATCGCGCACATGTCCACACGCGCATCGCTGGCATACGTTCGCGCCGCGAAAAAGCGCGGCCTGCGCGTCACCTGCGAAGTGACGCCGCATCATTTCACGCTCACGGACGCGGACGTGATCTACGACACGCGCTTCAAAATGAATCCGCCGCTCGCTTCCCGCTCGGACCGCGACGCGCTCGTTGAAGGCCTCGCCGACGGCAGCGTGGATGCCATCGCCACGGACCACGCGCCGCATCATCCCGCCAGCAAAGATGTCGAATTCGACCGTGCGCCTTTCGGTATCGTCGGCTTTGAGACGGCGCTCGCACTGGGCCTTGACCTCGTGCATAGCGGCGCGCTTCCGCTGATGCGCCTCGTCGAGCTTTTCACCACCGGCCCCGCGCGCGTCCTCGGCATGGAACGCAAAATCGCCTCCGGCGAGCCCGCAGACCTCACGATTTTTTCCACCGAGCATCAGTGGATCTTCCGCGCCTCCGACTCGCCCAGCAAATCGCGCAACTCGCCGTTCGACGGCCGCACGCTGCGCGGCGCGGCCATGGCTACCATTGTCGCCGGCAAAATCGCCTTCCGCCGCTAACATTGGGCAGGTGATTTGGTAAAGGCGCTGTTTGACCTGAGCTCGTCGAACGGGTTGCCGCGTCCGTTCTGACAAGAAGTTAACTCGCAAGGAGCGCAGCCAATGCCGGATTCCGCGGGCGTCGAGTCGTTCCATTTAAGCGATCATCTGGCGGCCGAGCGCACCTTCCTGGCCTGGATTCGCACTGGCGTGGCGCTGATGGGTTTGGGATTCGTGGTGGCGCGTTTCGGACTGTTTTTGCAGGAATTTCAGTCGATTCGTCCGGTTAGGACGGTCCATTCATACGGGTTGTCGTTGTGGTTCGGAACAGCGCTAATCGTCGTTGGTGTTGTCGTCGATGTGTATTCATCCTTGCGCTATTCGCGGCTGATCGGGCACATCAACGCGTCCGGGTCCATCACGCGGAAGCGCTCCTTCACTGCGATCGCCATCGCACTCTTTCTTGCCTTGGTTGGAATCGCGATGGCTGTTTATCTGGTTCTGGTTTAGTAGATTCGGAGTCTTTTCGGATCTTGGCACTGGAGGACATCCGTGACGCCGGCAACAAGCAAAGACATCATCTGCAAGCAGAGCGAACATTCCGTTGACGAGAGCGTCGCGAAAATTCAGCGAATTTTGGAATCGAAAGGCGTCGCGCTCTTTGCATTGATCGATCACAGCGGCGAGGCTGAAAAAGTGGGGCTGGAAATGCCGCCCACGAAACTACTCATCTTCGGCAACCCCAAGGCCGGCACGCCGCTGATGCTCGCTTCACCCGGAATCGCCATTGATCTACCGCTGAAAATTCTCGTCTCGCAGGATTCTGATGGCAACGTCTGGCTTTCGTATAACGATCCAGCCTGGCTGATGGACCGTCACAACCTGCCTGCGGAATACTTGCCGGTTCTCGCCAGCGTCGAAGCCGTGGTGGACAGGGCTTCTCAGTAAGGAGCTTCTTGGCTGCTGCCTTCGCCAAAGCATAACGACGCATCCTCAGCACCAACGACTGGATCCAACAGCAGATCAGTGTGCTGCCGGTTCGGCGGCGGGATGCATGCCGTGCTGCGGCACTTCGTGGACGCCGCGCGGCGGCGGCTCCTGATGGAATCGGAAGAGTTGATTCAGCGGACCCGCGCCTTTGCCCGTCGCGTACGCTTTTTCGATGGCCTTCGTCACGTACGCTTTCGCCAAAATCAGCGCCTCGCGCAGTTGCTGCCCCGAAGCAAGCTGCGCGGCAATAGCCGACGAGAAAGTGCAGCCCGAGCCGTGCGTATTCGGGCTGCGCACGTGATCGCTTCCGAACGCCTCTGCCTGGTCGCCCACGCAAAGTACGTCCGTCGGCTTCTCCAGATGCCCGCCGGTGACGATCACCGCGCGCGCGCCCATTTCCAGCAGCTTTTGTCCCGCCGCTTTCATGCCGTTCACGTCTTTCACTTCCAGACCCGTCAGTTGCTCGGCTTCGGCGATGTTGGGTGTAACGACTGTGACGCGCTTCAGCAGTTCGTCGCGCAAGAATTTCATGCCGGAGGCGTCCAGCAACTCCGTTTCTCCGTTCGTTGGACGCGTCACCGGATCGAGCACCACGTGAGCGAATCGATTCTTGTCGAGAAATTCCGCCACAGCCGCGGTATTCGCGCGGCTCGCCAGCATTCCAATCTTCACCGCCGCGATATTTGAATCTTCAGCCAGCGCGTCCAGTTGCGCGCGGAGTGTCGGCGCGGCCGTGGCATGCACCGCGCGCACGCCGAGCGTCGATTGCACCGTCAGCGCCGTCACTGCGGCGATGCCGTAGCAATTGTGCGCGGCGAAAGTTTTCAGATCGGCGGCCACACCCGCGCCGCACGAGGGATCGAAGCCTGCAATCGTTAAAAGGATAGGAGGCGCCGGATTTCCGTGGCCTGTATGGTTGGCGTGACTGCTCAATTCCGCGTGCCCTCCGCGCGAGGCACGATACTTCCCGGCGCGCGCTGCGAATCGCGCCTTCAATCGAGAATGTACGCGCCTTCGCGCGCGCAGCGCAACACTATTTTTAGTTCGTGACGGAATTTAATATTTGCAGGTACGCCCAGGGTCATTCAGAGTCCCGGTACAATCGGGAATCTCTCTTCGTTTCGCTCGGAGCGCGGCCACAAATGGCTTTTCAATTCGAGCTTAGATTGGGAGATGTTCGCGCGCCGCGCCCACGACTGGTCAGGGGAATAATCCGCGGACCAGCGTCGCATCCGCCACGCGGCCTACCGCCAGCACGTACGCGCCGGTGCGCATCTGCGTGCGGTGCTTGCGCATCGATTCGAACACTTCCAGAAACGCGCGCCGCATCACCGATTCGAGCTTTGCGTTCACTTCCTCGATGGGCCAGAAGAAGCTCTGCAAATCCTGCACCCATTCGAAATAGCTCACCGTCACGCCGCCGGCGTTCGCCAGAATGTCGGGAATCAGCGTGATGCCGCGCCGCGCCAGCACTTCGTCCGCGTGCGGAGTCGTCGGTCCATTCGCGGCCTCAGCCACGATTTTTGCTTTGATCTGTTCCACGTTGTTCAGCGTGATCACGTTTTCGAACGCCGCCGGCACCAGAATGTCGCACTTCAGCGTCAGCAGATCGTCGTTTGAAATCCGCGACGTGCCCGGCATGCCCACCACGGTCCCGGCGCGTTCCTTGTAGCGCATCGCCTTCAGTGGATCGATCCCCCGCGAATTGAACACGCCGCCGCGCGAATCGCTGATCGCCACTACGCGCGCTTTCCGTTCCGCAAACAGCTTCGCCACCAACGATCCGACGTTGCCGAATCCCTGAATCGCCACGCTCGCGCCGCGGAACGGCAACTTCTTCACCTTGCACGCTTCCTCTACCGTCACCAGCACTCCGCGCGCCGTCGCGTCCCTGCGCCCTTCCGATCCTCCGATCGAGAGCGGCTTGCCCGTCACCACGCCAAGCGCCGAATAGCCCTTGGTCATGGAGTAGGTGTCCATGATCCACGCCATCGTTTGCTGATCGGTGTAAACGTCCGGCGCGGGAATATCCTGCTCCGGCCCGATCAGCGGCAAAATTTCGGACGCGTACCGTCGCGTCATGCGCTCCAGCTCCGGCTTGCTCATGCGCTTCGGATCGCAAATCACTCCGCCCTTCGCGCCGCCGTAGGGAATGTTCACCGTGGCCGTCTTCCACGTCATCCACATCGCCAGCGCCTTCACTTCATCCAGCGTGACGTTCGGGTGGTACCGGATTCCACCTTTCGACGGCCCTCGCGAGACGTTGTGCTGCACGCGATAGCCGCTGAAGACTTTCACCTGCCCGTTGTCCATCTTCGTCGGAACGGACACTTCCAGCACGCGCTTCGGCGAACGCAAAATCTGCCGCAGTCCCGGATCGAGCTTCAGGTATTCGGCGGCCATGTCGAACTGAATTTGCGCGATTCGCAGCGGATTCAGATCCTCGCGCGGTGCAATGCGCGGAATAGGTTGCGGCGCAGGCTTGGCAGTGGCCATCGTGCTCCCCTCCTCGGGACGGGAGAACTTTCGCGGTGCAGCTCGCGGCGCATATCTCGCCGCCCAAGTTGTCTCAGCGAACTTCTAGGACGTAAGTCTTACAAGAATCGCAGTTTAGCCAAGCTGCCCCGGATGTCAATCAAAACCCTCTCTGTTACCCCAAATTGCCATGCCAGCGGAAATCGCTATTCCGCCATTGCCGCAATCGCGCGCGGCAGCTCATATCTCGATGATAAATAAGGGAGTTACTGAAATGGCGAGATTGGAAGCCTCGTCAACTTCGCCCGCACTGCATTGTCGCGCTAGTAAACGCCGAACTGCCGATTTGGTCCCGGTTGGAACATCTGCCGGCCCGCGCAGCCGGCTTTTTGCATCGGAACTTGGACTTGTGGTTGCCCTTGGCTTGCGATATAAGGGAGCGTGCGAAAAGTTCGTTAGGAGCATCGAGCACCGCGACGATCAATTTTTATCTACCTATCACAGCAGGGGAAAATCCGACGAGCTGCTCGCGCCCCCAGCGCCTGCCGCCCGCGAATTGCACGGAGGAGGAAGTAACATGAAGAGAGCCATCAGCATGTTCGGGTTGCTGGCCATGCTGGCCCTCGCGTTTGGCTTGTCCACGAATGCCGCGGGCAGGACCATGACGCTGACCGGCTGGATCAGCGATAGCCACTGCGGCGCGAAAGGCATGAGCGCCGATCACAAGTCCTGCGCCGAAACCTGCGTCAAGACGAAGGGCGCGAAGTACGTGTTCGTCAACGCGAAGACCAAGCACGTAATCTCCATCGCCAATCAGGATGCCGTGAATCCTGACGAAGCGCTGGGCCACGAAGTGAAGGTCACCGGCTCGTATGCCAAGGGCGTGATGACCGTTGACAAAATTGAACCTGCTAGTTGAACCTTTCCGTTTCTTCCCCGGCGTTCTAATTGAATGCCGGACCGCACTTCATTCGCGCGATTCCGGGCGTCAGATTCATTCTGGCGCCCCGCGCGGATAACTCCTGCGCCGCAAGACTCCGAGTCGTTCGCGATTCATCCCTGCGTCTTCCTTGGTGACGAAAGTGCTGGAATGCGATCGGTGCCCATATACGGGCGCAAAACTTCCGGAATCACGATCGAGCCATCCGCCTGCTGATAATTCTCCACAATCGCGATCCACGTCCGCCCCACGGCCAATCCCGATCCGTTCAGCGTGTGAACGAACTCTGATTTCCCGCCGCCCTTCTGTTTGAAACGAATGCCCGAGCGCCGCGCCTGAAACGCTTCCGTATTCGAGCACGACGAAATTTCCATGAACTCGCCGCTTGAGGGCAGCCACACCTCGATGTCGTAGGTTTTCGCTGATGCGAAGCCCATGTCGCCGGTGCACAGCAGCATGGTGCGATAGTGCAGGCCGAGTTTTTGCAGTAAGGCTTCGGCGTTGCGCACCAGCGACTCCAACTCGTCGTAGCTTTGGTCCGGCCGCGTGAACTTGAACATCTCCACTTTTTGAAACTGGTGCTGGCGCTTGATGCCGCGCGTGTCCTTGCCCGCGGCGCCGGCCTCCGAGCGGAAACAGGCCGTCCAGGCGCAGACTTTCAGCGGCAGCTCGTCTGCGTCCAGCGTTTCGTCGCGATGGAGGCTCGTCAGCTCCACTTCCGACGTGGGCGTGAGCCACAGGTCGGTGCCCTCCAGATGGAACATGTCCGCGGCGAATTTCGGCAACTGGCCAACACCTGTGAGCGAAGCGGTGTTGACGATGAACGGCGGCAGAATTTCCGTGTAGCCGTGCCCTTCCGGTTCGGGGTGCGTGTGTGTGTCGAGGAAAAAATTGGCGATGGCGCGTTCCAGGCGCGCGCCCCAGCCTTTGTAAACCGCGAAGCGCGACGCGGCGATCTTCACAGCCGCATCGAAATCCAGAATCCCGCACGTTTCTCCAATTTCCCAATGCGGCTTCGGCGTGAAATCGAATTTCGGAGGCGCGCCCCAGCGGCGCACTTCGCGATTGTCCTCCGCGCCGTGGCCCACCGGAACGCTCGGGTGCGGCATGTTGGGAATGACCAGCATGAATTCGCGCAGCCGCTCGTCAAGTTCGGCGATGCGCTCGTCGTTGCGCTTGATCTCCTCGGAGACTTCTTTCATTCGCGCGAGAATCGCGGACGCGTCCTGCTTGGCTTTCTTCAACTGGACGATTTCGTCGCTGGTCTTGTTGCGCTCCGCCTTCATCTGCTCCGTGGAGTGGATGATCTTGCGCCGCTCTGCGTCGATTTCGCGGAAGGGGCCGAGGTCCAGCGCCACGCCGCGGTTCTGGAGCATCTTCTCGATTTCGTCCAGGTGCTGCCGTACGTATCCGAGGTCCAGCATAGGCGGAATAGAATAACGGATTTCGCCGGACGGTAGATAGCGCCGAGTAGCTGCGCTGTGCGGATGCGATGGAGATGCGTGACTCGTGACCGGTGACTTGTGACTCGTGAAATGCGAAGGCGTCGCGCCCCTCGCCGTGACCCGGAACAAGCGGGTGAACGCTTCCTTCGTCAGCGTAGGCCGGTGCCCTTCGGCGCGCTTCAGGGTAAACGAGCGGTGGCGCATCGAGGCTCGCGCTTTTATGCTGGAACTCCCTTGAGCCTCGCTCAGGGCACGGAGGCTCCGACCGTCTAAAATGCGCGAGAAAAATCGCGAAAATAGATGCACCGCGACGTTCCGCCCTTGGTTTCGCAGGGCCATTTTTTTTCTATGACTTACGTGTGTGCCCCAACGCCCTGCTTTTAGAGGGTCTCACGATCATGAAGGAATGGGGCTTCCGATATAAGACCAATATCGTGTGGTACAAGATCCGGAAGGACGGCGGGCCGGATGGTCGCGGCGTGGGCTTTTACTTCCGAAACGTGACTGAACTTCTTCTTTTCGGTGTTCGTGGGTCGATGCGAACTCTAGCTCCTGGCCGGCGGCAGGTGAATATCATCCTTACTCGGAAGGAAGAGCACTCTAAGAAGCCTCACGAGTCGTATCGGGTTATCGAGCAGTGTAGCCCTGGGCCGTATCTAGAGCTTTTCGCGCGGGAGCGAGTTTCAGGTTGGCATCAGTGGGGAGATCAAGTGGACTCGTACCGCGACACTAGACCGAATCACAGAGGCTACCGTTGGAATCACCGAGATGTTGCCACCAAGGAAGTGGCTGCGCGTAACGCTCTCTGACCATCTTCAAGCGTCGGCATCATAACATGGCATTCCCATACCAACGAGCAACAGCGGACATCCGCCGGCACCGCCGGATTCGACTTTCGGGATGAGTTTGTCCCAATGAGTCGTTGAGTTTCCGTATGATTCGCCTTTTCCAAGTTCGTCGAACAAGTGCTGCAATTCAGATAGCCGAGTAATTATCACTCCGACCGAAAGCACTCGCATTTCCCACAGTAGTCGGAAATTATTCAGATCCCGGTCGTAGAATTCAGTTTTGTTGTTCCATTCGACTTCGACTCCGACTCCGACTCGATTTTTGAAGTTATCGATCTTGTGGGTCGGGATCGGAATCGGCTTCTTGTCGACAGCGATTTCTATGTCGAATCGCTTTTCGGCCCAGCCACGGTTCGCGAGGAATCCATCGATCGCCCTCGGAATCGGCGAGCGTCCTCCGCCGGGCGTGAGAATTTCGGATTTCAAACAAAACGCATCCAGGCAGTCCACCAGATCCTTGAATTCACTTCTGAAGTCAACCAAAAGAATACTGGTCGCGTGGTGGCGCTCCTCGAATAGATATTTGGTCCGCAGCTTGCGAGATATTAGATTCAGACCCATAGAGTTTCAGCGCCAATACTTCCAAGAGCAGCTGAGATTACTATATGGATAAGGGCCGCGCAAGTTCGGACTGCCTTTCAACGAGCAGCCGTTCACAATTGACTGGTACGGGAGGGGACCCCATGAGAGATCCATTACCCGGGACAGTTTCCCGTGATGAGTCCGGCATCGGGCAAGGCGCCGACGCGGTGACGCGAGAAACATCAAACGTGTTTACCGGAATTCTGTTAGCTTTAATCATTACCACCGTGTTGGATGTATTTTTTAGAAACATCTCCTCCTATCGCTCAACTGGTGTACTCATGCACGTTCTCATTTCCCATGCTGAGATCGCGTGCCTGGATTTATTTCAGCTGTTGGTATTTGTCCTCGTTACGACGAGGTTTTATTGGGGTACATTCCGCTACAACGAGGAGGTGCCCGAGTCGAGGGGTACGCCCCAGATGGTCTTCGGCCTCGCCGGAGCCATTCTTGTTTTCGCGAGTTTCTATGTAACAGCGCTAGTGGTTAAAAATCCTGCGCTCTTTTATCCGAGTTTCGCAATCGCGCACTTAATCGACCTGCTCTGGTTTGTGATCGCCGCGGTATGCCTAGAAACGTCGCTGGAGATTCGGAAAGTGTGGAATTGGTACAAGCTATTCGACGTGCTAACGATCCTTATGCTGGTGATTCTTATAGGGATCGGCCACATCGGTGAAAAGGCGAGCTACGTTTGTAATTGCATAGCGTTGACCGGGCTCACTGGCATCAGCTTGTGGGACATGTGCAAATTATGGCCGTATTACACAAAGGCCGAGGGCTGGCGGGAGGGACTCATCGGGGGTCACGGAGAAACAATTGGACGCGATAATTAACCTTGGCAAGCCTGCAAAAGACATTGAACGAATCGTGGGACGTCTAGTGCAGGCTACCGCACCGTCGCGCAGGATGCTAAAGATAACCGGGGCAAGCGTGTTTTATGCTCGGGAACTGAATATCGTGTCGCCGTTATATGGTGCCGGGATGGTTCTGGACAGCTTACAAGAACTTTGGGAAGACCGAGCAATTGAGGACGGCAGCCGTCTCATACTAGTGGGTTCGATGGGAAGTCTGTCACGAGAAATCTCGTTTGGGAAAGTCATTGCCCCGAATCCGTGCGTTTGCGCTTACTACGGTTTCGCGGGAACGGAACTCCACCAGGATCCAGACCTTCTTTCCCGCGTAAGATTCGCTCTCCGAGAAGTTGGTCAGGAGTTAACTGAATACCGTCACGGGAGCAGTTTTGCCGTTTATGACCCGCACACCGATCACTCAACTTACACGAGCAGCCTGTACGGGTCCTCCGTGCTCGGCGTCGATTGTGGCGAAGCGTTTATCGGGCTGGAGTTTGCGCGCAGAAAAGGGTTGGCCGCCGCAGTAGCGCTCTACTGCTCTGACGATCCCGACAAACACATTTCGGACATAGGTTACGGGAAATTCATAGAAATGGAATCACGTTTTGATCTCTTACTGAATACAGCAGCCGCTCAGGCACTTGCAGACTGAAGAAGTCCGCGGCGCTACGTTCAAATCTCGTTACACCATCACACCCAGCAAACTCTGCTGCACCGCTACATGAAGGAGCGAGTCGGGTCGGAGCCGTCCCAGCCGATGGAGGCGCGGTACATGCGGCTGAAGATGGAATCGAACGAGGCGCCGAGTTCGATCAGTTCGGTCATGCCGGGGAGGGTGGCGGACGTGTCCATATAGGCGACGCGGCCGCCGCTGGGAACGCGCGCGAAGAAGCCCAGCGCGGCGCCGGAGGCCTGGTAGCGTTCGACGTCGCGATCGAAATTCGCGGTGCCCACGCCGAAGTGATGGAAGCCGTAGCCGCGGCGATCGATGATCTCGCGATAGACGGAAGGCTCGTTATCGAGCGGCTGGATCAGCTCGACCCACATGTGTCCGGCGAAGCTCATGGCGATGGAGACGGCGGCGGTGGAGGGCTGGCCGCGGTAGAGCGCGTCCACGCCAGTGAAGCGCGGCAGGAGAAACCACGGGCCGACGCGGAGTTTCGCGGACCATTCCTGCATCGCAGCGTTGATGTCTTTCACGACGAAGGCGGATTGGATGACGCCGTCTTGCGGCTGGCCGAAGATGGTGAGAGGCATCGCGCTACCTTAGCGGAAGAGAGACAGGGAAGCAAGAAGGAGGGCGCGCGAAGCAATGTTCGACGCACGAAACGACGAAAAGCAGATCCCTCACCCTCAGTTCGGACAGAACGCGTCCGAACTGGGTCCCCACCCCATCGCGCAGGCGCGCTGGAGACCCCGGTTCGGGATGACAACGCGCGAGGAAATGTCGGCTGCGCGGGGCGATGGTTCGGAGAGATTCTGCGGCGATCCTCATCGGATCGCCGCAGATGACAACGGAACCAAACGCGCGGCGTCGGCGCGCCGGGAACTGCGGATCGGATCGCCGCAGAACAATGGAAACACGACGTGTGGCGCTATACAAACAAAGGCGCCCGCCTTCACAGTTTGCGGAAAAAAGGGCGATTTTCCCGCGGAATTTGTGCGGCGGAAGCTTTTCGCAGATACTTTCCGATTTTCCGGGGCCGTCATTCGGGCCCGTTTTCAATCGTAGCCCTCGCTTCAACTGGTCGCTGGCACCAACTTAGCCAATCGGATCAGGTTCATTGCCGAAGCCGCCAGTTGGAACGACCACTCCACTCGCCGTCGTCCTCGGAATTTCGTTTTTCGCAGTCCGGCTACGAACTTGATCCACGCGAACGCCTTTTCCACTAATTTCCGCTTCTCCCGACTGATCGAAAATCCCGCGTGTTCTCTCTCGTTCGCGGTGAGCCAGTTCGTGCTGGCTCCGCTGAACGGCTTGGCATACTCGGCCACGTGCGGAATCACTCCCAGCTCTCGCAATCCGGCGATGAACTGTTGTTCCTGGTACGCTCGGTCGGCTCCTACTGTGATCTCTCGCTCCGCGCTGCGCTCCCGGCGCGACCGCATCTTCGGAATGATTTCCTGCAGCATCGCCAACGCCGCTTCGCGCTCCTCGCTCGCTCCCGACTGCGTCACGCACGGTTTCACGATCAGCCCATTGCGATTTTCCGTCACCACATGCCCCCAATAACTTGGCCGCGGTTCTCCCGCCGTGCTCTTCTTGTATCACCGCGCTTCGTTGCCAGTGCTGCTCTCATGCGTGTCCCGCAACAACTTCTTCCC
>JASHPG010000047.1 GCA_030038275.1 Candidatus Acidiferrales bacterium
GAGCGAGGAGAGCGCCTCCAATTCGCCGATGGCGGCGACCCAGCCGCGAACCGCGGAGCCATGCTTTGCGTGCCAGGTCTCCATGGCAACGGCAATTTGCACGGTGTAAAAGACCACGTGATCGAGCAAGCCAACGATCATGTTGCGGTTTGATTCGAGCCAGCCCGCAAGCCGGGCGAGCCGCGTAATCGCGCGCGAGGCGTTCTCACCACTCGGGTGCAGCTGTGATTGCAAGGCGATTAGCTTTGCCGCCGAGAAGGACTCATGCTCGAACCGGGCTATCACGGCTGCCAATAGCGGTAGGCCTTTGCAGGCAGCATCGATGCGGAGCGAGACATCTTTCCAGCTTTCATGTGCGCGGCCGAACCAGACGTTCACTATCGTGATGACCACCACCACGACAGTCATGCGGCCAAATGAGCGCGGATCGGCGAGTCCCCAGGCGATCCATGTAAAGAAAATCGCTATCCAGGCTAGCGATAGAACCGCCGCGGTCACGCGCGTGAATGCGGATGCAAATATCGGCTCGCTTTCGGCCCACGTAACCAACACGTCGGGACGAAGACCCATACGCAAATCCGCGCTCAACAGTGCCAAATCCTCGCGCAGGCCGATGCGTTCGCGAAGATCGGCGACGGCGGCGTTGCGGGAGCGGACTTCATCGGGATTCGCGGGCGCAAGGAGCCAGCGTGCAAGAGTTTCCTCGCCAGCGCGTGTGCGTGCATCACAAAGGAGTTGAAAGAGCGAGCCGTTGCCGAAAAGGTCCAAGTCGCGTGCATAGGGATGAGATTCGCTGGCGAAGCGGTCGCCAGTCTCGCCGGTTCCCACCCAGCGGTCGTTAATGCGCGCGATGCCGCGCTCATAGGACTGCGTCGCTCGCGCGTTACGATCGATGGCACGGCTGACGCGCTCGTGAAGAACCTCCAAGCTAACGAACAGAAGAATGGGCGCAAGTATCCAGTAGGCGGAAATGTGCTTCGAAGTGACGATCAAAAAGATGACGATCACGCCGAGAACCAGGAGGGTCAGCTTGGCATACCCGAGGAAAGCACCGCGGCGCTTCAGCGGAGCGACCTTCGCGTGAAGGACGTCGATACGACGCCGGTATTCTGCTTCAGGATCGCGCGAGGCGGTTTCCGGAGCTTTGTCCATGCAAGCAATACGTAGCGGTTACGGCTTGAAGATTGACGCTGATTTGACCTTCCGCAAGAGTCTAGAAGAAAACGCACGGGCAGCACAATCGCAATCGGCACGGGAAGAGCGCCGTCCACTAGCCTCGCTCGCGGCGTTCAACTCGAACATCCAGAATGGGAAATTAGGAATGCTGATGTGATTACCGCGCGCGGTCGCCTGAGCGAGTGGGATGTGGCGGTCCTTAGCGAATCATGCGCGGCACTAATGCGCCGGAGTCATTCCCACGGCGCGCCGGTCCGCCATGACGGGAAATTCGATCGAAATCGCTGTTCCTCTCGGGCTTGAGTTGATTTTCATCTCGCCATTGAGGTGCCGAACCCGCTCGCGCATACCCGCAAGCCCAACACCGACCTGCGCCGCGCCGGTTGGATGATGCAGGATTTCGGGCGGTATTCCTCGGCCGTCGTCTTCAATTCGCAGCAAGACGCTTTCCACTTCGTGCCGCCCGACGAGGATGCGGGCGGTCTTACTGCCGGAGTGTCGATGAATGTTTGTGAGGCACTCTTGCACGATGCGGAACATTGCTGTTTCAAGTTCGACTGGAAGCCTCTCGAGATTTTCGGGGATTTCGGCAGTGATGAAAAGGCCGCTGCGTTTGGCAAGGCCATCGATATACCACCGAATCGCCGACGCCAATCCGCACTCGTCGAGCAGCGGCGGATGCAACAGATAGGACGTGGTGCGGATTTCTTTCCCGAGGCGATCGAGCAACGCGCGAGCTTCGTCAAGGCAATGCCCCAGCGCTCTGGGTTCGCCGGCGTTGCGCTCGGCCTCATTTAGGGCGCAGCTAATCGCAAGAACGACTTGGCCGGCGCTATCGTGCAGTTCACGAGCCACGCGGCGCCGCTCTTCGTCCTGCGCCTGCATCAATCGCATCGAGAGAGCGCGAAGGCTTTCGTGCGCGTCGGCGATTTCCGCGGTGCGCTCGCGAATTTGCGCTTCCAGTCCGTCGTGGATGCGGCGGCGCTCGATCAGATCGGCAGCCTGGCGGGCGAGGATATCCAGGAAGCGCAATTCGCGCTCAGAAGGAACGTGCGGCTCGCGCCAGTGGGTCGAAAGCATTCCCACAAGGTTGCCACCTCGTGACGCCAGAGGGGTTGTCTGAACGGAGCGTATGCCAGATTGGAGATACGTGGCGAGATCGTCGCTGCCGGCCAAGAACTCGCAGCATTCCGCGTCTGGGACGATAACGCGTGCGCGGCGGCGAAGCGCCTCACCGCAGGAACTGGTCGAGTCAGCCCTCACCCACTTCCAGAATTTCGCGGCTTCTGGACTGAAGCCGCGGAACGCCAAGAGCTGAAGCTCTCCGTTAATTCCGCGCTCGGGACAATACATCTGCAGACTGGCGAAATCGGAACGTGCGATGATGCTCGCGGCTTCGGCGATCTTCTGGTACAGGTCTTCAGCCTTGTCCTCATTGATCAGCTGCGTGCTGATGTCGTGCAAGACCTTCGATTCGGCTAATTCGGTCGCCCACTCGTGTGGGTTCATTCGTTCACCTCGATTCTCGAGGATTGCGCGGCGGGAGCATATGAAGTTTCGCATTTGCTTCCGTCCAGCAGACCGGACGATGCGATGGGAATCTCTAGAGGTGGCCCTACTGAAGGCGCCAGAGGTATATCGCTCGAAGCATGCGTTGCATCTTACCGCCGACTTCAACCTAGCGTCGCAGGTGATTCGCGTACTCGCCATCAGGCGATGACCCGAATTCGCAATCGGGTGCTACCGGACGCCCGGTATGCGGCGTTATAGAAGCGCTCGGACGCGCATGCCCGTGCGAAGAGCCCGGATTTTCCGATCCTTGCAAAATTAATCTGCACGCCGAAACGAAATCCAGAACATCGGGATGGTTAACGATCGGCGCGAAAATTTGTTTCGCGACGGCATCGGTGTGCTAACCTTTCAACTAGCGGGGATGGGGGGAAGTTGTGGCCGCCGGACAGCTTGGATTTCTGGCAGCACGCGCCCCTCCGCGCGCATCGGACGCGATTCTATATGCGAGTCAGGAAGCCCTCATAAGACATGGCTACAACGGTCACACCTCCCAGGCAACGCAAGCGTGAAGTACTCGATCGAGCGGTCATCCGGTTCTGCGGCGATTCCGGCGACGGAATGCAGATTACCGGCAGCCAATTCACCAATACAGTGGCGATTTACGGCAACGATCTGGCTACGCTGCCGGATTTCCCTGCTGAAATCCGCGCCCCAGCGGGCACTTTGCCGGGCGTGAGCGGGTTCCAGGTGCATTTTTCGTCGAATGACGTCTATACGCCGGGCGATAGCGTGGACGCGTTGATCGCCATGAACCCCGCGGCGCTGAAGATGAACCTGGCCGACCTGAAGCCTAACGGCATCCTGATCGCCAACCTCGACGAATTTGGCGAAACCGACCTGCGCAAGGCGCAGATGACCTCGAACCCCCTCGAAGACCATTCGCTCGATGGCTTCCGGCTATTTTCCGTCGAATTGACCAAGCTAACGCGCGCTGCTTTGCGCGATCTAGGGCTCGACAGCAAGAGCGTCGATCGCTGCAAAAATTTCTTCGCCCTCGGCATGTGCTATTGGCTCTACAACCGTTCGATGGACGGCACGCTGCGTTGGATCGACGATAAATTCAAGTCCAAGCCGCTGCTGGTGCAGGCCAATAAGCTGGCGATGCAAGCGGGCTACAGCTACTGCGAAGCCACCGAGGCGTTTCAGATCACCTACGAGATCCCGCCCGCGAAGCTCGCCCCGGGCGTGTATCGCAACATCAGCGGCAATACGGCGCTGGCGATGGGGTTCGTGGCTGCGTCGCAGCAGTCGGGTCTGCCGCTGTTTCTTGGGTCGTATCCGATTACCCCCGCGTCCGACATTCTCCACGAGCTCTCCGGATACAAGAATTTCGGCGTGATCACGTTCCAGGCAGAGGATGAAATTGCCGCGGTGACCGCCGCGATCGGCGCCGCTTACGGCGGCTCGCTGGCGCTGACCACTACTTCCGGCCCAGGCATGGCGCTGAAGACCGAAGCGATCGGGCTTGCGGTGGCCGTCGAACTGCCGTTGGTGATCTGCGACATTCAGCGTGGCGGGCCTTCCACTGGCTTGCCGACGAAAACCGAGCAGGCCGACCTGCTGCAGGCGCTCTTCGGCCGCAACTCTGAGGCTCCTGTGCCGGTGCTCGCGCCCTCCACGCCGGGCGATTGTTTCTGGATCGCGCTCGAAGCGAGCCGCATCGCGACGAAGTACATGGTGCCGGTGATCATTCTGTCGGACGGTTATCTGGCAAACGGCGCGGAGCCGTGGCACGTTCCATCGCTGAAAGATTTGCCGGAGTTTCCGGTGAAGTTCGAGACGAACCCGGCCGACTTCCGCCCATTCCGGCGCAATCCGCGGACGCTGGCCCGTCCGTGGGCCGTCCCTGGAACGCCCGGACTGGAGCATCGCATCGGCGGCCTGGAAAAGCAGGATGTGACCGGCAACGTCAATTACGAGCCGCTGAACCACGAGAAAATGGTCCGGCTGCGCGCCGAAAAAGTGGCTGCGGTCGTACAGGACGTGCCGGACGCGGTGCCGGTCGGCGACGCCTCGGGCGATCTTCTCATCGTCGCATGGGGATCGACGTACGGGCCCGTGACCGCCGCGCTGAAAGCGCAGCGCGAAAAAGGCGCGAAAATCGGTCACGTTCATCTGCGCTATTTGAATCCGCTGCCCAAGAATCTCGGCGACGTGATCGGGCGCTATGACCGCGTGCTCGTCCCCGAAATGAACCTGGGGCAACTGCTGATGTTGCTGCGCGCGAAGTATCTGGTCGATGCGCAGGGCCTCAACAAAATTCAGGGCAAACCGTTCAAGCAGTCGGAAATTGAGCGCAAGATCGAGCAGATTCTGGCGGAACGATAGCCGCGAATCTGCTGTTACCGCGCCATCTTATCGGCGCCGACATGATTGTTGGAATCGAGGAATAGGAGCAAGGAAATGGCCACGGCTACTTTGCCGCCGTTAGCAAAAAAAGACTTTCAGACCGATCAGGAAATCCGCTGGTGTCCCGGTTGCGGCGACTACGCGATATTGTCCGCCGTTCAGTCCGTTTTCCCTGAGCTGGGCGTTCCGCGCGAAAAGTTCGTGGTGATTTCGGGCATCGGCTGTTCCAGCCGCTTTCCCTATTACATGAACACGTTCGGGTTCCACACCATCCATGGCCGTGCGCCCGCCGTTGCGACCGGGCTGAAAGTCTCGCGTCCGGATTTGGAAGTCTGGGTCATCACCGGCGACGGCGATTCGCTTTCGATCGGCGGCAATCACACGATCCATATGCTGCGGCGCAACATTGGCCTAAAGGTGCTGATGTTCAACAACCGCATCTACGGGCTCACCAAGGGCCAGTATTCGCCGACTTCCGAAATCGGCAAGAAAACCAAATCGACTCCCTTCGGCGCGTCCGACCGCCCATTCAATCCTATCGCGCTCGCGCTGGGAGCCGAGGCAACGTTCGTGGCGCGCTCGGTGGACGTTTTCCAGCCGCATTTGAAAGCCATCCTGAAAACCGCGGCATCGCATCAAGGCTCCGCATATATCGAAATTCTGCAGAATTGCAATATCTTCAACGATGGCGCGTGGGACTCGCTCACCGAACGTGACGCGCGCAGCGAGCACATCGTCCAGCTCGAACACGGCAAGCCGCTCATCTTCGGCAAGAATCGCGACAAAGGCATTCGTTTGAATGGGCTGAAGCTCGAAGTCGTCCAGCTCGGCAACGGAATCGGCGAAAAGGATCTGCTGGTTCACGATGAGCACAATCCCTCGCCGACATACTCCTTCCTGCTCGCGCACATGGGTGAGACCGAGGGATTCCCAACGCCCATTGGCGTTTTCCGCTCCGTCGAAGCGCCGCGATACGAAGATCTGGTCAATTCGCAGATTCAGGAAATTCAGGCGAAGCGCGGCCACGGCGATCTCGAAAAGCTGCTGCGCGCCGGCGATACCTGGGAAGTCCGCGCGTAGCCGGTCTTCGTTGCCCTCGGCAATTTTGACGCGCTGATTGCGGTTCGCCAATCTCCCGGACGGTTACTTCATCCCCGTCCACTCGGTTCACAATCGATTGCCTCGCAACCGGACAACGGGTAAACTCGCGCCCGATTTCCACACGTTCTGGAAGCGAGGTTCCATGCAAAAGAAAATGCTCGCGCGCGCGGCGGTTGGCTTTGCCGCACTGATCGCGCTCGCTGTGGCGGCGTTCCCTGCGCCCGGCCAGACGGCCAATCCCCGCGATTATCCACCACCGAAACCCGCGTTCGCCGGGCAAACCAACGCTCCTCCTCCCTCGAAACCGTCGCCGCCAGTGAACGTGGAAACGATCGTCTCCCGCATTCCCGCGCCCTGGGCGATGGCCTTCATGCCCGATGGCAAGATATTGGTAACCGAGCGCTACGGCTCGATGGTCGTGGCGCGGATGGACGGCGTCTATTCCGCTCCCATTGCCGGAGTCCCGCCCATCAAAGTGGTGGCCGCCGAATCTCTGCATGATGTCGCCCTCGATCCCGATTTCGCCCACAACCGTTTGATCTATTTCACCTATTTCGCGCCGCCGCCCGGTGAGGCGCCTGCGGTTTGGCCGGTGAAATATTTCTACGACAACGTCTTTAACGCGACCGTCGCGCAGCGGCGCACGATGCGCATCGGCGAAGAGCGGCTGGCTCGGGCCCGGCTCAGCGAAGACGAAACTCACCTCGAAGATGTGCAGGTGCTGCTCGACGGCGTAAACCGCCGCATCATTTTCGCGCCCGATGGCACCATGTTCGTCACCGGAGCGGATCGCTTCCGCTTCTACGACGCGAACTACGACGGCGAGGATCACCAGGTCACCGATCCCGACATCCTGCGCAATTTCACCGGACGCGTGGTGCGCATCAACCCAGACGGCTCCATTCCGAAAGACAATCCGTTTCTCGCTGACCCCACCGTTCTGCCGGAGACGTATTCCTACGGACACCGCGATCCCGAAGGCGCGGCGATCGATCCGGCTACCGGGAAGCTCTGGGTCGTGGAGCATGGGCCGATGGGCGGCGATGAGGTCAACATCATTCAGCCCGGCGGCAACTACGGCTGGCCGAACGTAAGCTACGGGCGCCGTTACAACGGCAAGCCCATCGCCGGAACGGGCGCGACGCAAATGCCCGGCACGATCCAGCCCGTCTATTTCTGGTATCCGGACGTCGCGCCCGGCAGCGCGATGTTTTACACCGGCGATTTGTTTCCCGAATGGAAGGGCAATCTCTTCGTCGGTGGCATGGCCGCGCACGCCTTGATTCGCCTGGTGGTTAAAAACGATCGCGTTGTCGCCGAGGAGCGCCTGCTGACTAATCTCCACGAGCGTATTCGCGACGTAGTACAGGGCCCCGATGGAGCAATCTATATTCTTGATGACGATGGCCAGCTTTTGCGGCTGACGCCCAAGAAATAACCGTCTCGCGCCGGACGCTTCGCCTTCACGCAAGTGTGTCAACGGAACGTAGTGGGCTGGTTTGAATTTTCTTGATCGTGACACAAGCAGTCGAAATTCAAACCAGCCCACTACCCAACGGAAGTGTTGATTGCGGAGCGGCGGGCGGCTATGCTACTGCCGTATCGGGGGTGGATTTCGCGGTGGGTTGCGGATGCAACGCCTTTTGCCGCAACTCGCAAAGAATAGCGCGTGATGACGATTCCCTCCACGCCCGCTAATTTTGCGGAGGCATAATAGATGAAAAAGAAATCCGGAACCCGCCAGCAATCCTCTAGTGGTAGCGGTGAATCGATCAATCGTCGCAAATTTATGGGTACGGTAGCCGCGGCTGCTGGAGTAGGCGCGGTCGCCGGAGGAATTTCGTTCGCGCCCGCGGCCGGTGCGGCGGCGGTGCATTTTCCGGCGTCCTCCTATCTCGGCGGAAATGGACCGTTCCGCATCGAAGCCGACCTGCGCGATTGCGATATCGAGGGCGAAATTCCGAGCAATATTGATGGCGCGTTTTATCGCGTCGGCCCGGACTTTCAGTATCCCGCGCCCAAGGGCATTCCGTTCGACGGCGAAGGCCATGTCAGCATGTTTCGCATCAAGGATGGCCACGTCGACTTCAAATCTCGCTACGCGCGCACGCAACGCTACGACGCGCAGGCGGAAGCGCGCCGCCGCCTTTTCAACGTTTACCGTAATCCTTTTTTCGACGATCCAACCGTAAGAGGCGCAAACATCAGCCGCGGCACCGCCAACACGCACATCGTTTATTACAACGGCAAAATGATGGCGATGAAGGAAGACAGCCCGCCCGTCCTGATGGATCCTCTGACGCTCGAAACCGTAAACAACTACTACACTTGGAATGGCGAACTGCAGAGCCTGACGCACACGGCGCATCCGAAATTCGATATCAACACCGGCGAAATCATTTCTTTCGGTTACGAAGGCAAGGGCCTCGACACGGACGATGTGTACGTCTTCTCGGCCGATGCCAGGGGCAAAATTACCTGGTCCACGTGGATCAAAGTTCCCTACGTCGGAATGCTCCACGACTTCGCCGTCTCGGAAAAGTACGTCGCCTTCTTGTGCATCCCCTTTGCGACCAGAGTGGACAAGATGAAAGAAGGCTGGGTGCACTTCGCGTGGGACAACACGCTGCCCACCTGGTTCGGCGTGCTGGAACGCGGCGGCGATGGCAAGGATCTGCGCTGGTTCAAAGGCCCCGGTCGCTGCGCCACGCACGTGATGGGCACCTTTTCCGAAGGCAACACGCTGTACGTCGATATGGACATGGCTCTCGGAAACCAGTTCCCATTCTTCCCCAACCTACATGGCGAGCCGTTCGACCCGAAAACCGCGTCCGGGTATCTGACGCGGCTTTCCGTCGATCTTTCCAAGAAAAACATCACTGAATACAGCATGGAAAAACTCTATCCGCAGACGGGGGCGCTGCCGCGGCAGGATGATCGCTACGTCACGCACCCGTACCGCATCGGCTTCATGCCGACGAGCGATCCCACGAAACCGCTGAACGCGAAGCTCGGACATCTGCCTTTTCGGCCGACGAACTCCTACACTAAATTCGATCACGCCACGCGCACCACGTCCGAATTCTGGGTCGGAGACGATTCGAGCCTCCAGGAATGCTGTTTCGTGCCGCGCCATCGCAACTCGCCCGAGGGCGATGGTTATCTCGTCGGCATCGCCAATCGCTTGCTCGAAGGCGGCCGCTCCGATCTGGTGATCGTCGATACGCAGCAGATGGACGCTGGCCCAGTCGCCACCGTCCATCTGCCCTATCGCAGCTACAGCCAGGTCCACGGCTGGTGGGTCTCCGGCGAGGATTTGCCAAAAACCTAACCTGAATTCCCTAGGCTCGATACAATTCGCGCCCTGTCATTCCAGGGAGGGCGAAGAATACGCGTTTGACTGCGGAATAGGCTTCCAAGCTGTCGTAAGTACAGACCACGGCGACGCGCCTGCCACAGTGAACTAATCCCGCCTCGCATGCGTAGTAGCTTGTGCGGACGAACTTCTGGACCATGGCAAGCTCATCTACTTACCATTCTGCCGTCGATGACTGTACAACCACGCGTTGGATCACCTCCAGCATGGCGATCGTCTGGGCCATCGCAATCGCCAAGCTGCTGCTGCACGTCTATTTCAACAATCGTTACGGATATTTTCGCGACGAATTCGATTATCTGGCGTGCGCGAATCATTTGGCGTGGGGTTACGTTGACCAGCCACCGCTAATTCCGTTTCTGGTGCATTGGTCGCGCGTGATTCTCGGCGATTCGCTTCGCGCCATACGTTTCATCCCCGCGCTTGCCTCTTCCTTGCTGGTGGTGCAGACGGCTCTGATCGCTAGGGAATTCGGCGGCCGCCGCTTCGCGCTCCTGCTGGGCGCCATCGCGGCCGCTCTTGCGCCGCAATATCTGTCGAACGGAAGTCTCCTCACCACGAATTGTTTGGAGCCGAATCTCTGGATGGGATGCGCTTACTTCGCGATTCTGGCCGTCAAGCGCGGCGATCCTCGCCACTGGCTCTGGTTCGGCGTAGTCGCGGGCGTTGGCCTGGAAGAAAAGTACACCATCGCGCTCTTCGGCTTTGCGATTGTCGTCAGTCTTCTGCTGACCAAAGAACGCCGGGCATTTGCCCATAAATGGATCTGGCTCGGTGGCCTAGCGGCATTTCTGATTTTCCTGCCAAACCTGCTTTGGAACGTCCATTACCACTGGCCGTTTCTGCAACTGATGCACAATATTCGAGCGGAACACCGCGATGTTGTTCTTCCCGCCGGCGTCTACTTCCTGCAGCAAATTCTCTTGATTGGCCCGCTCGCGGCGCCGATTTGGCTCGCAGGCCTCGCCGCGCTGTTGTTTTCCGTCCGGCTTAGGCAATATCGGTTCCTAGGTTGGAGCTACGTGGTTTGCTACGGTGTCTTGTTCGTGCTGCACGGCAAAAACTACTACCTGTCGCCAATTTACCCCGTTTTACTCGCGGCAGGCGCCGTCGCATTCGAATGGGTTCTCGACGCGCCTTCACGTGGTTGGATGAAATGGGCAGCCGCGATGCTTGTGATCGCCAGCGGTCTTCACCTCGCGCCGATCACTGTCCCGGTCCTTTCCCCTGGCCATTTCATCGCGTACATGAACCGGCTTCCATTCAAGCTGCCTGTGACGGAATATTCGCACCAGCGCGCAATCCTGCCGCAATGGTATGCGGACCAGTTTGGCTGGCGCGAGATCGTGAACGAAACCGCCGTGGCATGGAATCGCATTCCGCCGCAGGAACGCGCGGGCTGCGGCATTTTTGCACAGGATTACGGCCAGGCCGGCGCCATCGACTTTTTCGGTCCGCGCTACGGATTGCCTCCCGCTCTAAGCGGTCACCAGACGTACTTCTTGTGGGGTCCCCGTGGTTACTCCGGAAACTGCATGATTGTTCTCGGCGACCGCCCGGCAAGACTCAAGCAGCTTTTCAACAGCGTCGAGTTCGTCGGCGTTTCGCCGGACAATCGATACGCGCTCGAAAGGCGCATATCCGTCTTCATCTGCCGCGGCTCGAAATTCGGGACGCTCGCGCAAATCTGGCCACAGCTCAGGAAATGGCGCTAACCGCGCGACCGCCCGTTGCCGAAGCAAAATCCCGCCGCAGGCAGCGAATCGCTCCCCGCGAAGCGCCTCATAAGCAAGCCTTCGCTGCTGTCGCTCACGACCCTAAGCAGGGCCGAAGTTTCGGAAGTCGGGTGCCGCGCTTCGCGGTGTCTGCGCGGGGTGCGGGCTTTCGTCACCTGCGAGAAAGACCGCTCGCTCCGCCAAATCCCCAAAATCGGGAAAGAAAAGCAGGTACTACACAAATTGAACCTCGACGCCATGTCTTCTTCATGCTACCGTGGCTCGTTTTTAGTTGTTCGCGCGAAGCTGCTGAGCGCGGGCAACGCAGCTTGACCATCAGCGGCACACGCGGCCCGTGTGCGCCTCAGTCGGCGAAGGCGCAAGTTGGTTTGGGCGAGGCGGAAAGGAGGAAGGAACGCATGAACTTCGTGATCGGCGCAGTCTCGCTGAACGCGTCCAAAGCTCAAAACCCGTTCGCCTCTCCTTCGCTTTCGCCTGCCACTAAAGGGCGGAACAGCCAATCAACCTTGCGCACACGTAAACCGCTGAAAATAAATGCGCATAAAAATCAAAGGGCGGAACGTCCCGGTGCATTTGAAATTCATAATTTACATCTCGCTTTTCGCTTCTTCCAAAATACAGCATGGGGCGCGGCGCACTCACGCTCTGCTGTCACGAATCACGAGTCGCGGATCACGATCCACACGTGTTCTACCCGAGACAGTGAACGAGTAGAAACACGCGTAACTTGCAGAAAACAAACGCTCGGGTATGCCTCTACCCGAGACACTTCTCGTCCGGCGAACTTTCTTCCACGATTCGCCAGCACGCGCGGCGGTAGGCTCGCCGCGCGCCCGCATCACCTGTTGAGTAATCGTCGAAAACAGCCGATAATCGCTTACTCGGCTGCACGCGGTAAAACTCACAATCAACTCACGGGAGCGATTGGAATGCCCAACGACAAGAAATTCGATGTGGACCGCCTCACCGCCATCGACGTGCACGTGCACATCGAGCACGAAGGCGAAGAGACCGGAGCGGACGAAGCCGCCCGTAAATATTTCGGCGAAGGCGCGCCGCGTGGCCGCCAGGGAATGGCCGACTACTATCGCTCGCGCAACATCGGCTGCGTGGTTTTCACTGTGGCCGAGCGCCTTTCCGGACGCCCCCAAGTTTCAAACGACACGGTAGTCGAATTCGCGGCCCAAAATTCCGACATTATGATGGCCTTCGCCAGCGTCGATCCCACCCAGGGCCCAGCCGCCATCGAAGAAGCCAAACGCCTGATCAAGACCGGCATGATTCGCGGATTCAAGCTTCATCCCCCAATTCAGCAGTTCTTCCCCAACGACCGCATTGCATATCCGCTCTATAAAGTAATCGAGGAAGCGCAGTTGCCGGTTCTCTTTCACACCGGTCACAGCGGCATTGGCACTGGAATGCCCGGCGGCGGCGGAATCCGGCTGAAATACGGCAACCCGATGTACATCGACGACGTCGCCGTCGATTTTCCGGATATGCCGATCATCATGGCGCACCCATCCTTCCCTTGGCAGGACGAAGCTCTTTCCATCTGCCTCCACAAGCGCCAGGTGTACATCGATCTTTCTGGTTGGTCGCCAAAGTATTTCCCGCCGAGCCTGATTCAGTACGCCAACACGCTGCTGAAAAATAAAATGCTCTTCGGCTCCGATTATCCGCTGATCACTCCGGACCGCTGGCTCGCGGACTTCGCGAAAATTCAGATCAAGGATGAGGTTCGCCCGCTAATTTTGAAGGAAAACGCCATGCGCCTCTTCGGCTTCACCTCGAAGCAGGCCGCAACGAGCTAACGCGGAGCCGATCCGCGTCTTTCTGAGAGCGGTTTGCCCCCGAAGAATCTCTCCAGCGCGGACGAGACGCTCTGCTAATGAAAAAGGACGAGTGCATAGCACTCGCCCTTTTTCCGTTCCGTACTGTCGACTCAGGTGGAGCGCCAGCCCGAAGGCCAGGTCACCACTTCGGATTGCCGCAGACGAAGTTCGCCGCGTCGTTCGTATCGCCGCTGCCTTTGTAAATCGCGTCCTGTGGATACGGGCACAGCGGCCGCGTCTCCACCACTTTGCCGTGCTCGGATTTCGACGCGATGATCTTCGAGGGCGCAACGCCTTCCTCGCGCCACTTTTCCAACGCGCCGAGCGCATCGAACACGGTCGGGCCGGTGCCACCGGCGCAATGCGTCATTCCCGGGACCATGAACAGCCGCGCGAATGTTTGCGTCTTGACGAGACCGCCCATCGCGGCGACCACGCTCTTGTAATAATTGATGCTGTTACCGGGAGCGATGAGCTGATCCGCCCACCCGTGGTACATCACGAGCTTGCCTCCACGCTCATCGAACGCCTTTAGATTCGGATCGACGGCGTTCATCATCGAGCCCAGCTTCTTATCGGCATAGCGCGTATCACGATCCACGTTGAGCGTGCGGAAATCCCAATTGGGATTGTCGAAGACCATGTACTTGAAAAATCCATCGCCAATTCCCACCGGTTCCGGTCCGCCCGCCATCGCGCGCCAAGCCAACTCGCTCCCCGGCTCCATCCCGGGATAGATCTGCTTCCCGTTCGCGAATTTCGCGCCAGCGTAAATTGCCTCCGCTGTCTTCACCTGAGGAGCCGTGAGGCAATCGGGGCCGTCCGCGCCTTTGCACTCCGTCACTTTGGGATTGAAACGGCATCGCGTGGGATCTTCGATCACGCCGTCTTTGACGCCATCCAGCGCATCGCAAGCCGCCAGCGCGGCCTTGTGCAGGACGGGATATTTCGACGGCGGAAGGTATTCGGGCGCGCTGGTCCCGTTCCGCAGAGCAACCCAGCTCATGTAAATCGAGCCGGCCTGCAGATGGGTGATGTAGTTGGCAGGCGCGCCGGCCACAATGCCGTCGAAATCATCCGGATATCGTTGTGCTTCGGTTAGCCCCTGTTTGCCGCCGGTCGAGCAACCGTCCCAATACGCCAGTTTCGCGGGCTTCCCGTAATACGCCTTCACGAGTTGTTTCGAGGCAAGCGTCATGACGTGGACGGAGCGGTAAGCCCAATCGATCATTTTCTCCGGATGCCCCAACGCCCAGTCCTCGCCGTTTCCGGTGTGGCCTGTGTCCGTGGCGGCGATGGCGTAGCCGCGCCCCAAGCCGGAATTCATTTCGCCGTAGTTGATCTGCCCGATAAAACCGCCATTCCCGACGGCCTCGAACTTTCCGTTCCAGGTGGACGCGCGCGGCAGCCACACCTCAAAGTTGATGTGCGAATCCTGGGTTGGCGTGGCATAGGCTACCACCCGGCAAACCGGAACGGTGATTTTCAGTTCTCCGGCGGCGGCAAATGGCGATGCGGGAATCGGTATCGTCAGGACGTGACTCGGCCCGTACGTCTCGGTGGCGGAAATCGTCACGTTCGTAATTTTCAGTGACTTCAGATTTTCGCAGGATTGCTGCGCGGACGCTGCCGACACAACCATCAAGCAGGCCACAAGCAAAATGGACGCACCTGCAACGATTCTCGCTGGCTTCATGCTTCCCCCAATCGGCGCCGCTTCGCCCGTCAAATTCGGTATTGGCGGCTGTGAGATATACACCGTCACGCAGTTCGCTGCAAGCTGCTGATTGGAGATTTCCGCCGATCAACGGCGGCTGGATGGGCTCAATGACTGGAGCGCTGGAATCGAGCGGTGCTGGCCTTTGACGACCGGTCTGCGAGCAGAAAGATGGAGTCGCTATGGGGTAGCTGGGCCGGACCCGGCGTACGCGCCTTCCTTCGTATCGGCGTCTGTCGCGAAGTAGTTGTGCGCGTACAGCCCCCGGTAAATTTCCCCGGCGATACCGGATGCGCGCGGTCCGCTGATGTATGGGCTGGGGCCGTGCAGCAGCACCACTAGCACGAGCTTCGGATTCTGCTGGTCAGCATACGAAACGAACCAACCTAAGTGCCCGCCCACGTGGTCGTCGGTGCAGGTGCCGGTTTTCCCCAAGTCCTGCTCGCCGTCAGGGTCGTAGCTGCGGCGCGCCGTTCCATACATGACAGCGCCGAGCATTCCCTCGCGCAAATCCGGCAGGAGGGACTGGATGTCCAGGCGCTCGCGGATGCGCGGGCGGAAACTTTGCACGTCCTCTGGGCTACGCGGATATTGCAGATAATATTGCGTGCCGCCGTTCGCCACCATCACCACAAGCGACGCCAATTGAAATGGCGTGATGCGAATTCCTTCGCCGAAGCTGGACATGCGCGCGACTCCGCCGAACAGCGGCGGCTTAGCCGGCAAATATCCAGGCTGCTCTTCGGGGATGTCGTATCCGACCTTCTGTCCCAGCCCCAGCATCTTCTCGTATTTGATCTCACGGTCGAAGCCGAGCTGCGTGCCCACTTCCTGAAAAAATTCGTTGTTCGAGTGCGCCAGCGCCTCGGTCAAGTTCATATAGCGGCGGGGAGCGATACGCAGCATGGTATCGCCCGTAATCACGTTCTCTTCCAAGGCGGCGATAGTGACAAACGGCTTGATCGTCGAGCACGGTTCCAGTGCCGATGAAAACGCCATCTTCTGGTTGACGATCGCCAGAATCCGTCCATTTTCGGGGTTCACGGCCAGCACCGACCCGGTTTGGCGCCCCAGCGCCTCCACGGCGATCTGGCGCACGATCGGATTGTCGTACGTGGTCACGTCGTCCTTGGCGGGATCGGCGTAGCGCACGCGGTAATGCCGGTAGTGATGGATTCGATGATAGCTGGCGCGGCGCGCGGGAGCCCCAACCGCAATCCCCAGAGCACCGATCAAGACGAGACACAAAACCGAGAAGGACTGCTTCAGGCCCGGAACGTTCTGCATTGAAAGCGACCCCAATCACGCAACAACCGTGGAAACGCGAACACATTTTAAGTAATGGCGAAATTTCGCGCAATCAAAAACCCACCAGAATTTTCCAGGTTCGCGAAATTTTTTGCTACTGGCCGGGAGAACAGGCTCTCATTGCGGCTGCGTCGGCGCTGGAATCCAACGGGCACGAAACCAGGCAGTGGGAGCCGCGTTAGACCGCGGCGGCGGAGCGGGGAAAGTTAGAGGAAGCGATGACTTCTTCGATCTGGACGCGATGCCGGTCGCTGTGTGCCGCGACGAGCAGCATCCATTGATAGCAGTCGAGCTCGCCAAATGCGCGGTGGGCGAAAAAATGCTTCCGAAGATCGTATTCGGTGCTCGCCGCTATACGAATCGTGCGCTCGCGGGCAGCCTCGAATTCACGAACAAGCTGGTCCTCGCGAAATCGGCCGGAAGGCTGGACGGCTTCCGGAGCCTGGCGGCGGTTCGTGCGATCCCCTGCGACCTGCACGATATCGCCGTCGCGGCCCTCGAACGCGCTGCGCTTCGCGGAATCCGGAGCCTCTCGCAGCGCGTTCGAAATACCGTCGGTCGCGCGATTTTCCACGGTAACCAGATGCTCCAAGCACTGGGCCACAGACCAGCGGTCGGCCGCCGGCTTGAACTGCATCTGCGCGGGCGAAAGACCGCTGGTTGCGCGCAGCAGCCTGTCGCGCGTCTGCTTCAGATCGGTGATGGCGCGTTCACGCTCGGCTGCATTCATCCACTAGCTCGCTTTCTTGTACTCCCGGGCGCGGTGGCAGGGCGCTAGCGCCGGCCCTGCCCAGCGGACGCGGCCTTCGCCGCTGGCTTTTCGTCGTCTGTGGCCGGCTTTTTCCCGTTATCCGAAGCCAGCCCGGCGATGCCAAGGGTTTTGCGCAATTCGTGCTCGATTTTGTCGCGAATATCGGTGTGTTCCTTCAGGAAGAGGCGCGCGTTTTCGCGTCCTTGCCCGATGCGCTCGTTCTTGTAGGAAAGCCACGTGCCGGATTTTTCCAGCACGCCCCGCGTGACGCCCAGATCGAGCAGGTCGCCTTCCTTCGAGACGCCCTCGCCGTAGATGATGTCGAATTCCGCCTCGCGAAACGGCGCGGCCACCTTGTTCTTCACCACTTTGCCGCGCGTGCGCGAACCGACCACGCGGTCGCCTTCCTTTATCGATTGTATTCGGCGGATATCCACGCGAATCGAGGAATAGAATTTCAGCGCGCGCCCGCCAGTCGTTGTCTCCGGATTGCCGAACATCACGCCGATTTTCTCGCGAATCTGGTTGATGAAAATCAGGCAGGTTTTCGACTTCGAGACGATGGCCGTTAGCTTGCGCAGCGCCTGGGACATCAGCCGCGCCTGCAATCCCATTTGCGGCTCGCCCATTTCGCCTTCAAGCTCGGCCTTTGGAACCAGCGCGGCCACCGAGTCCACGACAACCACATCCACCGCGTTCGACCGGATCAGCGCCTCGGCAATTTCCAGCGCCTGCTCGCCGTTATCAGGCTGCGAGACCAGCAGATCGTCCACATTCACGCCCAGCTTGCGCGCATACACGGGATCGAGCGCGTGCTCCGCGTCGATGAACGCGGCCTGACCGCCGAGCTTCTGCGCTTCGGCAATCACGTGCAGCGTGAGCGTGGTTTTGCCGCCCGATTCCGGGCCATAGACTTCGATCACGCGGCCGCGCGGAAATCCGCCCACGCCAAGAGCGGCGTCAAGGGAGATCGAGCCAGTCGGAATCACGCTGACGGGCACCAGCACGTCGCGGCTTCCCAGCCGCATGATGGAGCCTTTGCCGTACGTCTTTTCAATCTGAGAGATCGCTAGATCCAGGTTTTTAGTTTTGTCGTCGTTCATGGCGCGCACCTCGATAGGTTTTTCGTTTAGTCCACGCGTCCGGGGAGGGAACGCAGGCGGCCCGATCATAGCAGAGTGCGCCCCGTCCCGTTCCGGCATTTCTACTGCCCCAATCGGTACGAAACCGGCGCGTCCAGGCATCCCGGCCAATTCCGATGTCCATCGTTCTACCACATAGGCGAAGAAAAAGCAAAACAATTTAGGGGCTGTATAGAGTCTGTGTGGCAACATTGAGGTTTGGGAACTTCAGCGCCCTGCCTGCGGCAGACAGGCTAAAGGCGCGTTGGCCGTGTGCGCATTACGTCGCAGCTAAAGCTGCGACCCACAAGGACCCTCGCGTTGCCACACAGACGCTGTATAGCCCGTCCCCTAATTCCTCCCGCACGTCAACGGACTCAGCCTCACCCACGTTAGAATCGAGTGCCCCGCCGAAAGAGGCGGAGCCGCATCTCGCAATTTTTTCAGGAGCAACTCCAACCAATGCGAGCGGTAATTCAGCGGGTGAGCAAAGCGCGCGTATTGGTGGATGGCCGCATCACGGGCGAAATCGGCAATGGCCTCGTGGCGCTGATCGCCGTTGGCCGCAACGACATTCCCGAAAATGCGGCGGCAATGGCGGAAAAAATCGCCCGCCTTCGCATCTTCGATGACGCGCAAGGCAAAATGAACCTCTCGCTCCTCGACGTCCGTGGCGCGCTTCTCGCCGTTTCGCAATTCACCCTCTATGGAGACGCGCGCGGCCAGCGCCGCCCCAGCTTCATGCAAGCCGCCGCTCCGGATCTCGGAAAAGCTCTCTACGAAAAATTCGTCGATTCCGCTAGAGAGCTCGGCGTGCCGGTGGAAACCGGCGTTTTTCAAGCGCACATGTCTCTTGAGCTTGCCAACGACGGCCCCGTGACCATCCTCCTCGATTCCGAAAAGCTCTTCTGAATCGGCGGATGCCGAAGTCTCCGTCATGCCGAGTGCGGCGAAGTATCTCTCTTTGCGTAGTGAGCCGCGCTACGGACGCAAGAGTTCGCATTCCAGCACCACGGTCATTATTGGATTTGCTGATTCCATCCAAGCGCCCGACTGAGTTAGTATGCGTGCGGCAATTTCCAAGCATTCAACAAGGATTGAATGTAACCGCGGGGTGCCGGCGCGGGTCTTAGACAGGGGGAGGATCTACTACATGCGTTTTCGATGGTTTGCAGTTTTCGCCGCTGGAGTCGCTTGCGTGCTGCTCGCCGCGGCGCCCGCGAGTCGCGCGCAATATAGCGCCGGCGACTGGCCGTATTACCGCGGCGATGTGGAAGGGATCGGCTACTCGCGGCTTGCGCAGATCAACACCGACAACGTCGCGAACCTGAAAGAAACCTGGACCTATCAGCTTGCGCCGCGCGGCTTCATGGAAGTGACGCCGATCGTGGTCAAAGGAGTGATGTACGCGCCCGCCGGCAATCGCGTGCTGGCCCTAGCTGCCGTCACCGGCAAGGAAATTTGGAGCTACGCGATCAATCACGACCAGGCCTCCTCGCGAGGCGTGGCTTATTGGCCCGGCAACAAGAAAGACAAACCGCGCATCATTTTCACCACGTTCGGCCGCAAGGTCGTTGAACTCGACGCGGCCACCGGCCAGTTGGTGCCCAGCTTCGGCGACAACGGCGTGGTCACTCTCAAGGTCGGCTACAGCGGCGTGCCCACCGTTTACAAAGACGAAATGTTCCTCGGCGCCAGCGTCGGCGAATTGCCTCAAGGGCCTCCGGGAAATACGCGCGCGCTTGACATTCGCACCGGCAAGCATCTCTGGACCTTCGACACGGTCGCGCAGCCGGGCCAAGTGGGACACGACACCTGGCTCAACGACGGCTGGAAAGACCGCTCCGGCACCAACGTCTGGAGCTGGTACATGACCGTCGATCCGAAGAAGGATCTTCTCTATATGGACATCGGCGGGCCTTCGCCCAACTACTACGGCGGCGACCGGCCGGGAGACGATCTCTTCGGCAATTCCGTGGTCGCAGTGGATGCCAAGACCGGAAAGCTGAAGTGGTATTTCCAGGCCATCCACCACGATCTGTGGGACCAGGATTTGCCCACCGCGCCGGCCGTCTTCAATATCAAGCGCGATGGCAAGACCGTTCCCGTTACCATCGCCATGTCCAAGGCGGCGTGGATGTTCATCCTTAACCGCGACAACGGAAAACCAGTTTTCGGCGCCGAGGAACGCCCCGTTGCCAAAGGCGATGTCCCCGGCGAGTGGTATTCGCCGACGCAGCCTTTTCCGCTAAAGCCGCCGGTTCTCGCGCGCGATAGCTATCAGCCTTCGGATATCGTCACTGCGGACGACACCACTCCCGAGCACGCCCAAGCCTGCCGCGAGATAGAGGAAAAAGCCGGCGGCTTCTACAACGCCGGCCCATTCACCGCGTGGATGTTCCACAAGGACGGCACGCCGCCAAAGAGCACCATTCAGTTCCCCGGCGGCACTGGCGGATCGAACTGGGGCGGCGTGGCCGTTGATCCAACCGACGGCTATGTGTTCGTTCACACGCACGACCAATCGCTGATGGGCTGGATCGAACGTAAAAAGCCCGGCCTCAATTATGGCCGCGGGACGCAAGGCTCCACGCAGCTTTACGACCGCGCCAGCATCGATGGACCCGGTCCCTACGCCGGCTTCAGCGCGCCGGCCAAGGATGCCGACGGCAAAGTGATCGGCAACTGGCCCTGCCAGAAACCACCATGGGGCAAGCTCATCGCCGTCAACGCCAACACGGGAGATATCGCCTGGTCGGACGTCGCCGGAATCACCAGGGGGCTGCCTGCGGATAAGGAACACACTGGCAATGGCAGCAGCGCCGGTCCTATGGCTACCGCTGGCGGCCTGGTATTCGACGGCGCCACCACGGATGGCATGTTCCGCGCCTACGACTCCAAGACCGGCAAGATGCTATGGGTCACGGATCTCGGCGGCAACGGCAACGATCCCATGAGCTACGAAGGCAAGGACGGCAAGCAATACGTGGCCATCACTGCGGGAACAACGATCCACGTCTTCGCTCTGCCTCAGCAGTGAGGATCGTAGGGGCGCAGCATGCTGCGCCCGCGTTCAGCACGCGATAAGCCGCGGTTGGGATTTGCGGCTTTAACCACAGAAACGTAACTGCTTGTACCACGACGCCCCGGAGCAATCCTCCGGGGCGTTTTGTTTTTCTGCAGCAGTGCGCCCATCCTTTGACGCCAGGCGCTTCCCGGCAGCCCCTCGATTTGGTTTGCGTTCAGAGGCAAGGGCGCAGCAAGCAGCGCCCCTACGATCACGGATTTGTGGCAGGTTGATGTCCTCGCTGGGAGTTAGGTGAGACATTCTCGACCGAGACGGTCACGCCATAGGTCAAGGCAACCCAATAATAGAGCGTAGCCCGATCTGACTTATAGCTCACGACCAGGTGCGTCGGGCTTTCCCACCGCATTGTTAGGTCTATATCAGGACCAGCTTCGTCAAAGGCCAACACACGTTCAGGAGATCCGGAACCGTTAACCCGCTTTAAACGAACCGTCGTTTCAACGCTGTTGTTTCCAAAGCCGCCGTACTGGACCGTTCTGGCTATCGCAATCCACTCTCCCGGCGAGCGCGACTCTGCGGACCAAATGACAGTCGAACCGCCGCATCCGAGGCAGATCACGAGGACAACGATGCTCAAAGCCGCTATTGCTTTAGCAGGCTGCTCTCGTTTGTGCACGATTTCTCTTCAATCACAGTGTCCATCTGCTTGTAGCGAACTGCGACTAGAACCCTCCGCCCCCCCCGCCGCCAAATCCGCCGCCCGCCATTCCTCCGCCGCCGAATCCCGATCCTCCGCCGATGCTCCGCGGCGCCGATGCCATCACCGTCCCGGCCGCGAACGACATCGCCATCAAATCGTTCACCAGCAGATACGGCATGAATCCCGCGCCGTAATATCCCTGGAACCACGCCGGCGGCTGCATCGCGATTCCCTTGAATTGCTGCACCCAGCCTTTTTCGACGTGCAGCGCCATCGCATACGGCAGATATTTCTCGAATAGCTCCGGCGTCTTTTCCAGCCGCTCGATCCGGTCTTTCTCAACGCGCCCCAGGAACCGTTCGAATCCCAGCACCTTCGCATACGTCCGCGCGCCGGTCAGCGTCCGCGCGGGCATGAACCATCCCACGCCGCAGATGATCGCCCCCGTGATGATTCCCGCGATCACCCACGTCAGCGACGCAACTCCCGTGGCTCCCTGAAACCATCCCGATCCAATCGCCAGCAAAAATCCGATCAGCACTCCAACCCCGATGTACGACTGCCGCACCACGTCCGGCCGATGCAAGTAATATCCGTCGGTCATCAGCGCGTTGAAGATGTCTTCCTTGATCGCGGAAACATGGGTGTAAAACCGGTTCTGCAAATCCGCAAGCGGGACGTCCGATGCTCCTCCCTCGAAAATCGCCGCCAGCATCTCCTGTTCGTGCGGGCGCGCCTTAACCCAGTCCGTCTGCGCTTTCTTTGAATGGAAGATGTAGTCCCGGTGATGCGTCAGGCCCATCATGCCGTCGTTCTGCTTCTGCTCGATGGTCATGTAGCCCTGCACCGCCAAATCGACCAGCGTCGCCGTGATGTCGCGCATTCCAGCTTCATCGTCCACCAGCGTGCCGCATTCCCCGGGAGAAAGCTTGTCCGGCGGATCGTATTGCACGGTGATCGCGTCGTGTTCGGGATCGCGCCCGCGCGTCCACCACAGCCACGCCATAATGAAAAACACGACGATCGGAATCGCAAGGGGCCAATTGCTGCGCAAAAACATCCACGCCTTTTGCCCGGCGCTCGGCGGATGGACGAACCCTTTGTCCCATCCCACCACCGCCGTCAATCCCGCGCGAAATCCCAGCGGCACGGTCGCTTGAATGGCCGCCGTATTGCCCTTCACGTTCACCTGCGCCTGCTGCTCCACGGAGCCATACGCGCCCGTATACGCGTTCGCGCGAACTCCCGTCGTGCCATCCGGCAGCACGATCTGCGCCGATGCTTCATCGATCGGCGCGTCCCACTGGTCGCCGGTCACGTTCCAGTAAAGTTCGTCGTGATCGCTGAAAAACCGCACGGCGTCCAGCACGCGATAACGCAGCACCACCGTGCGCGTGGAATCGTCCGCATTGGGAACGTAAATCTTGAATCGCAGGTAGCGGCCCTGCCGGCTGGTCTCGTACTTCAACGCATGCCCGCTGTCGTCCGTCACCGAAATCGGCTGCAGGAATAGCGTGTAGTTCAGTCCGGAGGGAGATGTGTATTCAACGGGAATCGTGCGGTAGATGCCGTGCCAAGGCCCTCCGATGAACTGCACGTCGATCGTTTCCGCCACTTCGATCGAAGCGTTCGGATCGATCGTTACGTGTTCATCGAAGTGCCGGATAACCAGTTGGCGCGCCGCTGCCGGAAGCGCGACGCATAATAGCGCGACCGGCAGAAAAACCGATGCCCCCAGCCAATGCCGAATGTGCCCCATGCCGGTCCGCTTACTGCGTGGCTCCAAATTGTACCTTGGGAACTTCGCGTTCGGCCGACGCGCTGATCTCGAAAAACTCCCGCCCTTTGAAGTTGAACATGCCGGCGATGATGTTGGCCGGAAATTGCGCGATCTTCGTATTGAAATCACGTACCACCGCGTTGTAGTAGCGTCGCGCGTTCTGAATCGTGTCTTCGATCTGATTCAGCGTCTGTTGCAATTGATTGAAGCTTTCCACGGCTCGCAACTGCGGATACGCTTCCGCGAGCGCAAAAAGTTGCCGCAGCGCGCCCGTCAGCATGTTTTCCGCGCCCGCTTTCGCGGCAGGCCCTTGCGCCGCCATGGCTTGGTTACGCGCCTGCACCACGCCCTCGAGCGTCGTCTTCTCGTGCGCCGCGTAACCTTTCACCGTCTCCACCAGGTTCGGGATCAGGTCGTAGCGCCGCTTCAACTGCACGTCGATATCCGACCACGCGTTGTCGCACTGCACGCGCAGGCTCACCAGCCCGTTGTACGTGACGATCGCGAAAATGATTATCAACACGATCACCACCACCACAACGATTACGCCTATGGCTAGACCTGACAAGTCGCCTCCCAATCTGGCCTCGGAAGAGCCCCTACGCGGGATTTGCCCTTAGCATAAAGGCTCTCATGTGCGGCTGTAAAGCATGCCTTTCGTTCCCATCTGAAATCCGGACTCAACGCTTATTGGCTCAGTCTGAATGTCCTTGATCGTGCGTGCGAGCCGTCAAAATTCATGCTGGGCCGCTACTTCAAACACCGTTCCTTTCCCGGCGCGCTTCCGGTGTGTAACATGACTCCATGGTGCTGGTCACCAACATGTGCCCGGCCTGCGGCCACGAGCTGACTCAAAAGCCGCGCTCGCGCCTCACCTTCGCCGGACTGGCGCTACTCGTCGCCGCTGCGTTTCTGATCTTTCGCCCATACGTTTGGCTGATCGCCATCCTGATGGCGGCAATCGCGATCTATCTACTGATGTGGAGTATCCTCGGAAAAGGCAAGTGGTGCCGCCGCTGCAAGAAATTCCCGGTTTCCAAGTCTCTCGCCGGATAGCCGCTCCTCACGCGCACATTCTCAATAGCTATTCCCGTGCTCACGCCAGCCACGCCGCGCTATGAATGCTGGTGCTGCCTGGCCTTGAAATGTTTCTTGTACTGCCGCCACGCCAGGTACGCCAGCACGAATAGCGACCCGCCGATCCCCCACGAAGCCTTTTCGACGTAGCCCATCAGCGTGTGGAATTCGTTTGAGACCAGATACCCCAAGAGGCTGATCACCGTCACCCAAAGAATCGCACCGAGAAAGTTGTATAGCAGGAAATCCCTCCACTCCATCCCCAGCATCCCGGCAAACGGCCCCGCCACCGTTCGAAATCCAAATACGAATCGCGCCCAGAATATCGACCGTTTCCCGTGCCGCTGGATCAAGTCCTTCGCCGCCGCAATGTCCTCCTCTTTTTCCCGGAATATCTTCTTCACCCAGCGGATGAACGTCGAGCCATACCTTCGTCCCACCAGAAAGCCGATGTTGTCTCCGATCGTGCACGCCGCGATTCCAATGGGGATGATGTAGTAAAGCGCCAGCTGGGTGCCCTTGTTTGCGAGGAAACTGGAGAACATCAGCGCCGTCTCGCCTGGAACCGGCAATCCCATGTCTTCACCGATCAGGTTCACGGCAATCGCCAGGTATCCCCAATGCTCCACCCAGGATCGAATGGCCCCGTCGAAATTCGAGTACATGGTCACCCCGGGCTTGCGCTCGTTGCGATAGGGCGCACACCGCTATTGGTTCGATGAACGCTGCTGTGGGAAGTTTGCGAAATCGGGCAAAAATAAACGCGGCGCAAGCTCTCCCCAGCACCGCGCGTCAGCGGCTGTTACTGGAATCACGCCCAGCATGATCCGGCCGATCAGCCGGCAGGAGGCTCTGCCTTTAGCGCTATCGCAACGTGCTCGCTGTTCACGTTCTTGTAGGAGATTTCCACCCGGTCGCCCTTCTGAATGTTGCCTTGCTTCTTCGCGCTGGGTTGAACGGTGAAGTCCGTCGTCCTGTGCTCGCCCTTGTAGTTGTGCGACACCGTCACGGTCGAATTAGTGATGCTGTCAACCGTCCCAATGAGATGGTGTACCTCAGCCGGGTTTGGCGGCTCTCCGTTGTTCTTCATGCTTTGCGCCTGATATTCCTTAGTTTGCGGCGGCGTTGCTGAATTCTGCGCCTTGGCCGCGCTCTGCGGCGCGCCTGCCAAAGCGATTCCGCCCGTCAGCAACAACGCCGACGTAAGTGCCAGCGATTTTAGCGATTTCACGGGATGCCTCCTGCGATCCAGATCGGGCTTAATTGCCTCTCATTCGTTTGGATGAATGCCGTCGCGCGAAGCTGTGGAATTAAGGAAATTAACCCACGCTGCGCGCTTAGTAGCAGGCAGCAGCTAAAACCCTATGGCCGGCGGCAAGTAAGCCAGCGCGCATTTTTCGCGACTGATAGGCCGGCTGCGGCAAATGCTAGAATCGGGTCGTGGACCACCCGACGAACGGCGAGCCCCTGATCTACGTCCACGATCTTTGCAAGCACTTCCGCACCTTCCGGCGCCGCGAAGGCCTATGGGGCTCGATCCAGAATCTCGTCGTCCGTGAATATCAGACCGTCCCCGCCGTCGATCGCGTCAGCTTCTCCATTCAGCGCGGCGAGTCCGTCGGCTATATCGGTCCCAACGGGGCCGGCAAATCCACCACCATCAAGATGCTCACCGGC
>JASHPG010000048.1 GCA_030038275.1 Candidatus Acidiferrales bacterium
AATTCGCAATTTACGTCGCGTTTTTCGGCCGTTCCGAAACACGCCATGGGGCGCGGCGCACTCGCGATCTGCTGCCACGAATCACGAGCCACGAATCACGATTCACGCGCGTTCTACCCGAGACACCGAACGAGTAGAAATGCGCGTAAGTGATAGAAAACACACGACCGCGTACCCCTCTACCCGAGACACTTCCCGTCTCACAAATTTTCATGTGGTTTTCGTTGCAACCAATTGGTCAGCGACGACCGTGCGAGCAGGCGACGAGGCCCGCCTGTCAGTTGCCTGGCGGGGCGAGGAGGGAGCGGACCTGGTTTACCAACTCGGGGCCGGCGCGGTCGGCATCGGAGGTGGAAAAATCGGCCGGCAGATGGAGAATTTGGACCTTGGGAGCGGTTTGACGAAAGCGGGCGATGGCGGCTTCGTTGGCGCGCGCGCCGGGGCCGCAGATGACGACGGTGCTCTGAGCGCCGAGCGCGAGCGCGGCGGCGTCCGATGGATGTTGGGTGGTGAAAACCTGATAGCCGGAGCGCTTCAGGAGAACTTTGAGGTACGCGAGAAGGTCGGGCGAGGAATCGAGGCAGACGATCCTCTGATTCGACACCTGAAAACTTTCCTTGGGAATTTGCGCGTGAGTGGAAAAGGCCGCGACCGCCTCTTTTTCAGAGTCGTAAGAATGGAAGACGTTGAGCAGGTTGGTGGCCCGCAAAACTTGCGTGACGAAGGGAGAAAGCCGGCAGAGCTTGCAATCGCCTTTGGCGGCGCGCAGCACGCCGAGCAGTCGGACCAACGCGCCCAAGCCGCCGCTATCGATGTAATTCACTTCGGCGAGCTGCAGGACAACTCGCTTGTTGTCGCGCGTGAGGCTTTCCACTTCGCGCTGGAGGAGGCGCGATTCGTCTCCGCTAACGATGCGGCCCTGGCAGCGAATGACGAGCACGTCTCCGGCATTTTCGTGTTGCAGCGTAAGTTGCATCGAGATGGTCCAAGTGCCGCGGCTGAAGGACTCCGCGCGGCGGCTAAACCTTATCACATTCCCCGCGGCAGCGGGCGCGCAGGCGGCATTCTTCCTCGGAAGAGACAGTGGGCGCTTTTCGCCTTCGATCGTAGCCGATCAGGCGGTGATGCCGATTTCCTGTTCGACGGCGGCGAGAACGCGTTCGACGGAAAGCGCGAGCATCGCGGGCGAGTAAGAATCGTGGCGGATGTAATCGCCGCGGACGTAGTCGGGAAGCTGCGACGGGTCGGAGGCAGCTTGAACCACCAAGCCGCGCGGAAGCGGGCCGTTGCGAGCGGGATCGGTGGAACCAAAAAGGCCGACGACGCGCGTGCCAAAGGCCGCGGCCAGATGCAGAGGGCCCGTGTCGCCCGCAATGACGAGGCGAGCTTCGGCGAGCAGCGCGGCAAGCTCGTGAATATCGAACGAGAGAGCGACGGGACGCGAGGGCGCAGCCGTGCGGATGATTTCGCGCGCCATATCCTCTTCATTGGGGGCGATGTTTATGATGGCGCGGAGACCGTGAGCGCGTTCGATGGCGGCGGCGAGCGCGCCGAAGCGGTCGGGCGGCCAGCATTTGGATTTCCAGCCGCCGCCGGGACTGATGACGACGTACGCGCCGTCAATATTCTCGCGAGAGAGCTTTTGCCGCACGCGCTGCAAGGCTTCGGCGGGAACGCGCAGCTGGAATTGCGGCTCGGGAGGCGGCTTTGCTCCGGCGCGCACGGCGAGATCGACGGTCATATCGACGATGTGGCGGCCGGTTGGCACCACTCGCTCGGTATAGAAGAGCGCGGCGCCGGGCTCGCGCGTGGATTGGGCGGCGCGTCCGATGCGGACGGGCGCGCCGGAAAGCCAGCCGAGAACGGCGGAGCGGTAGCGCCCTTGCAGGTCGAGCGAGCAGGTGTAGCGCATGCCGCGCAGGCGCGCGATCAGCGAAAGCACGTCGCGGGGGGAACGATCGAGCGGGATCGTCTGGTTGATGCAGGTGACGAGCTCGATCAGGGGCGACCAGCGGCGGTCCACGACCCAGTCGATTGGCGCGGCGGGAAAAGCGGCGCGCAGGGCGGCGACGGCGGGAATCGTGTGTACCAGGTCGCCGAGGGAACTCAGGCGCACGACGAGAAATTTTTGTTCGGATGGGCTAGTCATTATTACGGGGCATCAGTTGCGAAACTTCGCAGGCTATCGTACGGGATTTTCGGGCGCGAGGCTAATGGCAACCACGCAAGTCAACGATCCGCGCCCTTCGCGAAAAAAAGACGCGAAGGATGCGCCATCCGCAGCTTACATCGGAACGGAATCGCGGGGCTGGGGATCGCGAGCCGGGCGAAACGCGCCGAAGAGGTGCTTCACGGAAGCGGAAAGGCGATGGCGGAAAATGGCGAGGCGCTGGTTGCTCGTGTCGTTCACCCAATTGAACTGGATGACGCGGCGATCACCATGAAACGGCAAATGTCCATGCCAGGAACGATCGGAACGCAAGAAAGCGACGAGCGTGCCGCCGGACGGAGGCACCTCGGCGGCGAAGTCGTTGATATCGTGCTGCGAGCGGAGCAGGCGCAGGCGGCCGCCGGAATCGTCCCAATCGGGATTGACGTAGAGCAGCACGGTGATGATTTTGCTGGCGGAATCGCAATGGATGTTGCCGTCGCGCGCGCCGCAGCGGCCACGGGCGGTGATGGTGGTCGGGCGATTGGAGAGGTCGATGGCGAATTTGTCCTCGAAGGCCTTGCGGAACTCGGGCGATTCGAGCGCGTCAACAAGGGCCTGAAAACCGGGGCCGAATTTCAGGGAATCGAGCGGAAAGCTGCCGGTCTGCTCGATGAGAGGGTAATCGGCGTTGAGGCTGCGGAGCGCGTCCGGCTTCACGAACCGGGGCAGAATGAGGTGCTCGTAAGGGTCATGCACGAGCGGCGCGGCGCGAAAAGCATCGAGATCGAGAATATCGGTGACCATTGGGATGATTTCACAACGTACCTTGGGCGGGCGGGAGTGTCAATGGCAGCAAGGGCGTGGAAGAAACCGGCCGCGACCCAGAAAGGCGTTCGCGGCTTTACCCTTTCGCGGCGTCCAGCGAGTTGGCTCTGCCCTGCGCCACGCGCCAATGCTAAATTATTCTTTTCCCCGAGGGAAATGGAGTGAGCGAGACGGCCACATCGGCGTCGGGCGCGGCGCATCCTAGCGGCGCGGAAAAGCGCCGCAGCACGCGTGTGGTGCGCGCCGTGCCGATCATCGTGGTGGCAACGGACGCGCTCGGACAAACGTTCCGCGAGTCCACCAGCACGATGATGGTGGATTGCTACGGGTGCAAGTTTCAGTCGCAGAATTACATTCCGAAAAACACGGACGTGACGGTGGAAATTTTCCACGCACCGGGGTGGGACCGGCGCGTGGTGCGCGGAAGAGTGGTATGGGTACAGCGGCCCCGCACGCACCGCGAAAATTATCAGATCGCGATCGAGATGGAGGTGCCGGGGAACGTCTGGGGGCTGCGGCCCTGCCCTGCCGACTGGTTTCCGCACCCGAACGACATGGCGCAGACGCCGATCGAAGTGCTGGACCCAGTTACGCCCGAGAGCCCCGCCGAGGCCAGCGCTCCGGAATTCACGCAGAGTTCCTCGAATCGGGAAACCGCTCTCGAAGAAATGGCCGGATCGCAGGACGAGGAGGAGCTGGACGAGGACGAGATCACATTCACACGCGAGCAACTGGATGGAGAGTTGCGCGAGGCGATCGGCAAGACACTGCGGTCGATGATCGAAAAGGCCGCCGAGAACGCCGTCAAGGACTTGGTGCAGGACGTGTCTGACCGCACCAGCGAGATCGTGGAAGCCGCGCGCCGGATTTCGCAGGAAACCGCCGAAGACGTGGACGCAAAGCTGCGCGACGTACTGGACGAGGCGGTGAAGTCGCTGCAGATTGAGATTCCGACAGTCCTCGCACCCAAACGCCGCCGCAAGGGACCTAAACGCGGCGGGTAGTTTTAATTTGCCGCTGAGAGCCTGAAATCTTCCGCCGATTGCAGCGATTCAGACCGAGCCGGAAGTTTTCGCAACAAAATTAAAAAATGTGTCGTTTCAGGCAGCAAAATTATTCGAAAGCGCATCCGACGCTTTGACCCACGATAGGGCCTGTGCTACGTTAATTTCGGGCCCAGTTCCGAAAATTTTTTTCAGGAGCAGGCAAAATTTCAGGCTTGGCGCTTTTTCTGTTTGCCAGCCCGGTGACTCTGCTGGAGCAGACCGCCGGAGTTGCGCGCGTAATTCTGGGTATCTTGCTGTTTCTATCCGTTTTTTCCTGGGCGTTAATCCTCCAAAAATATTCGCAACTGACCGGGCTGGATAACAAAACGGCGCGGTTTCTGCAAATGTTCCGCACGGGGCGCGGCTTGGCCGATCCGAACACGCTGCGCGCCGGGGCGGGATCTACTCCACTGGTTTCCGTGTACGCAGCCGGCTACCGCGAATTCGAGGCACAGCTCGGCACGGGTTCCGGACGTTCGGCCGGGGGAGGCACGGCTACCGCGACTGCGCCGAGGCTGAGAAATGCGAGCGCCGTCGGAGTGGAGATGCAGGTG
>JASHPG010000049.1 GCA_030038275.1 Candidatus Acidiferrales bacterium
CGGCTGCCGCAGCCCGCGGCGGCGCCTAAGAAAAGCGTCGTAGAACCAGGGTTTCAGAGCGACAGGGGATGGAAACGAACCTGCGGGATTTAGCCGGTTTGGAAACTCAATCAATCACGACGCCCGAACGGCGCCGCGAGCGGCGTGAACCTCGCCGCGTTGCCGTGGAGGTTTCCGGTTTCGACGCGCGCGGCCGCTTCTTCACCGAGCGAACATCCACGATTGACGCCGGCGATTCAAGCTGCTCTTTTCTGCTCGACACGGAACTTCTCGCGGACAGCGTGGTCTCGATTCGCGTGATTCGCCGCCCTAACGCGCATGATGTGAATACCGATCTGAACGATGAAAGGGCGCGCGACGATGCGCCAGTGCCGTTTTGCGTAGCCTCTATCCGGCAGACTCATCCCGGCTGGCCAAAGTGGACCATCGCTGCAACACAGATCCAGCCTGGCCAGCCCTCTACGCTCGATTTGCTATCCGGCGGAAGCGATCCGCGTGCCGAGCAGGAATCACCGAGCGACACACCCAACAACGCCGAACTCGATTCGGCCTAATCGCGCCGCTGCTTGTTGCCGTCAGGAACGCGTAATTCGCCCGAGCGAACCGCGTCCTACTCTTCTCGCCCTGGTCAAACTTCCGCCACGCCCCCGCGCCTGCGCGCGCCGCGAAACTCGCGGAACCGGCCGGTGCCTGCCGCTATTGACCGGTCGCATAAGATGCATTCCGCAGCAGCATTGCCGGAAGCGAGAGGCTCGAATCCGAGCGCACAATCATCCCCGTCTTGGCCGGCAGTTCCACGTCCTTGCCCTTGCGCGCGGCGATGTACGCTCCGCTGCCCACCAAGCCAAGCACCGTTCCACGCATCACGCGGCTGAAAACCAATCCCACGGTCGCGCCGCCCGCCGTACCCATGGCCGCGTCCATCACGTCGCCTTTAACGCTTTGGTGCTCCTGGACCACTTCGCCCTCGATCGTGTTCAAATCTTTCCGCTGGGCCACGTCCGTCCCGCTGCCGTAAATGTTCACGATGCTCATGCGCGCAGGGAAAATGCGGCTATCGACTTCCACCGAGTCGAACACGAGGTTCAGCGATGCGCCGCCGCGGAACGCCGAAAACCATCGCGGACGCTCCACGCTCGCCACGTGCCCGTGAAGGATCGCTCCGGCTGGCAGCACCAGCTTCGATCCGGAAAACACCGGTTCGGTTACCACCGCCGTGAAGGGATCCCCGATCCGCGCCACGCGGCTGCTCAGTCCGTTGATCAGGCTCACACGCACTTCGGTTCCCGGAATCATCTGCTGGGAATCCGCCTGCGCGTGCACAGCGGGCGTGGCGATCATCGAGCAAGCCAGCGCCGCAACAATAACCATCCATCGCTTCATTCGATCCTCCTGTTGGAGCGGACGCTTGGGCGTCCGCAAACGCACCCTGGCGACGGAATATCCGGCTCGCAATGGGTGGAAAGTCGAAGCGTCGCGCGGAACTGGTCGGCGTCACTTCGCATTACCCCTCGTTTCGTGAGGGGTGCCGCTGGCGCAGCGGAATGGGTGCGGAGGATGCACCCAAGCGATAAAGTACACCACCTCTCCCCAATTTGCACAATATTTCTGCGAATGTGTCGCCAGAGTTCCCAGAATGCAAATCGCACCGCGCGAAACACCTAACGGTCATTGAATCTCATTTGCCGTGGCGCCCGCTGCCGAAGCTGTTCGGATCGGCTCCGCCTGAAAGTCGCCCCGGCGTTCAAAACTCACGCCTTACGCGGCCTACTTACTGCAAAATCAACTAACTACCTGGATCGATCTTGTATATAATCCGCGGCAAATGGCGCGCAGGCTTTCCTTCGGAGCCTTCCAGATTGTCGGCATTATTGCGGTCGCGGCTTTCACCGTGTTCATTACCTGGCAGGCGAAACGCCTCGAAACCGGACTCTCGGGCGTGACGGATACCGCCGTAATGGTCCATCATCAGGCGCCCGCCTTCTCCCTGCCGTCGCTTTCCGGCCAGCAGGTCTCGCTGGCCAACTATCGCGGCGAAAAAGTGGTCGTAAGCTTCTGGGCCAGTTGGTGCGGGCCGTGCCGGATGGAGATGCCCGAACTGCGGGCATTTTACAATCAGTATCACAATAATGGCGCCAACTTCGAACTCTTGGCGATCAGTCTTGACGATAACCGCGCCGATCCCGCCAGGTTCGCGCTCAATGAAAAGCTTCCCTTCCCCGTGCTACTCGACCTAACGCAGCAGACCGCCGCCGCTTACAGCGCCAATGCGATCCCGACGCTGTACGTGATCGACGAGACCGGCAAAGTTATTTTTGGACACGTGGGCTACGATTCCACCATCGCATTTCAATTGGCCGCCGCGCTGGGCATCAAAATAACCCCCGCCGCGGCAGGAGCGATCGAAAGTGGCGGCACCGGCAATTGAATTCCACAACGTGACCAAGGTCTATCGCCGGTGGGTTGCCGGCGAGGAGATTCCCGCGCTCGCGGATGTCTCCTTCGAAGTGTTGCCCGGCGAAGTTTGCGCGTTTTTAGGCCCGAACGGCGCTGGAAAAACCACCAGCATCAGCATTCTGATGGGCTTCCTCTACGCGGACGCTGGCGAGGTTCGCATCCTCGGATGCGAACCCGGCGACGTCCGCGCCAAGCAGCAGATCGGCTTTCTGCCCGAAAATTTCGCCTTCTATAAATTCCTGAACGCCGAAAAACTGCTGCGGTTGCACTGCGCTCTCGCCGGACGCCGCCCCGAGGGCCAGGACGCATTCATCGGCCATCTGCTCGACCGAGTCCATCTCTCTGAATATCGCAGACTGAAGATCGGCAAATATTCGCGTGGCATGGTGCAGCGGCTCGGCATCGCGCAAGCGCTCGCGGGCGATCCGCACCTGCTGGTGCTCGACGAGCCTACTTCCGGTCTCGATCCCGCCGGGCGCAAGGAAGTCCGCGAACTAATCGTCTCTCTCAAAGCGGCGGGCCATACCGTCTTTCTCAGTTCGCACATTCTGTCCGAAGTCGAGCAGATCTGCGACCGCGCCATCATCATCGACCGCGGCAAGCTGGTGCGCGCCGGAACGCTCGACGAACTGCTCGCTTCCGGTGATCGCGTCGAAATACTTGCAAACCAGATCACCTCCGAGATTGAAACCGCCGTTGCTGAATGGGGCGGCGCGATCGAACGCGACGCCCATGGCGTGAAACTCACCATTGGCGCCGAGCGCAAGCGCGAACTGGCGGAAAAGCTCTGGGGCGCGGACTGTGACGTGCTCAGCCTCACCCCGCTGCGCAGTTCCCTCGAGGAATATTTCCTGAAACTCGTCGGGAGCGATGGAGGCGCATCGTGAAAATCTGGGCGCTCGCCGCCAACACCTTCCGCGGCTTTCTGCGCGACAAAGTAATCATCGTTTTTCTGATTCTTTTTGGCTGCGTCGTGCTTCTGATGATTTCGCCTCTGCTGGCGGTCAGGGCTTTCCGCGGAGCCAACGTGGAAGCCCAAACAATGATGTTCAGCTTGGTTGCCGGAATGATCGGCTTCGTCAGCGGATGCGGCAGCTTGCTGGCCGCCTGGGTCGGCGCGGACTCCGTGGCCTCCGAAATGAAGTCCGGCACCATCCTGGCCGTCATGGCTCGGCCCGTGGAGCGCTGGCACTTCCTGCTCGGCAAATATTGCGGTGTCATGCTGCTGATGGCCGCCTATACGGCTCTCACCATCGGCCTCACGTACCTGCTGCTGTGGCTGGGCGGGATGCACGTGGCCGGCGCGCAGTGGGAAATGGCCGTCTATCCGCTGGTTCGTTACGCGATTTACGCGGCTATTGCCATGCTTCTCGTCACCTTCATGCACCCGGTGATCGCCTGGGCCATCACCGTGATCCTCGCTGTGCTTGCGATGATGGTCGCGCCCAACGTGACAGCCTGGAAGGAATGGATTCGCAAACCGCTCTACATCATCTTGCCTTCCACCGGCCTGCTCTCCGAAAGCCGCTTTCTTGCGCTCACGCAGTCATCGCTGAAGCCGATGTCTTGGCTGGCCCACCTGACCGCCCTCAGTTACGGGCTCGACTACGCTTTCGTCTGCCTGCTGCTCGCCATGTGGTCTTTTCATTACCGCAGCCTTCGCCGCGATTAGCGCCGCCGATTTTCGCCAGGCTCAACCTATCGCCAATTACGTGTACCGCAGCCAGCGCAGCAGCTCCGGCAAATTCGGCCGCTTGCCGTACATCAGCACGCCTATCCGATACACGCGCGCCGAAAGATAAACCACCACCACCACGGACAGGAACAGCAGCGCAATCGAAAGCGCGATCTGCCAGAACGGCGGCGTCTGCACCGAAATCCGCAGCGTCATCAGAATCGGCGAGAACAGCGGAATTTCCGAAAGCACGATCGAGGCTCTCGACGCCGGATCGGTCAGCACCACGCTGAAAATCACCACGCTGAACACCAGCGGCAGCGTCGCCGGCCACTGCAGTTGCTGCGCGTCCTGCTCGTTCGAACACGCCGCCCCGATCGCCGCGTAAAACGACGAGTACAGGAAATATCCGCCGATGAAGAAGATCAGCGCGTAAATCAGCAGCGAAATCGGAATGTGCGTACCCGAAAACGGCGATCCCGCCGTCATCGCGCTCATAAACGCGCCGTAGGTGAAAAGCAGCCCGATCGTCGCCATCCAGATCGCGAACTGCGTGAACGCCACCGCCGCCACGCCCAGCACTTTGCCGATCAGCAACTGAAACGGCCGCACCGTCGAAATCAGGGATTCCATGGTGCGGGTGGTCTTCTCTTCCAGGACGGACCGCATGGTCATAATTCCATACATCAACAGAGCCACGTAGAGCAGCATCACCAGCGCGATCGAAATTCCCAGCGTTTGCCCGCGCTCCACGGCTTCTCCCGTCTTGCCCACCTTAATCAGCTTTAGGCCCTCGGTGTGAAGCACGTCGTGCAGATCGGTCACGCGCACCCCGCGCGCCTGTAGCCGCTCCGCGATCAGCGCCTGACTCACCGCCCCGCTCACCGTCTGGATGATCCGCATGTTGTCGGGGTTGCGCATGTGCAGTTCGATCTGTTGGGAGAGATCGGCGGGAATCACCAGATAGCCGTCCAAGCCGCCGGCGTTCACCCGCGCGCGCAGACTTTCCTCTACGTCGTTGGGCGAGCCGCCCGCGGCGGGCGTTTGCGCCACGGAAAATTCCGGCTGCCCATTCGGCAGCTTCGTATCCAGGCTGTTTTGTGTCGGCGCCGCCATCGCGCCGGAGTGATCGATGATCGCCAGGCGAAACGATTGCGTCGGCTGTCGCGTGGCCAGATACCCGGTCATCAACGCGAACGCGACGCCGATCAACGGCACGATGATCGTGCTGATCACGAAGCCCTTGGTCTTCACGCGCGTCAAATACTCGCGCTGCACCACCAGCAATACCTTACGCATTGGCGGTCCTCTCGATGAAGATGTCGCTGAGCGAAGGTTCCAGCAGCTCGAAACGGCTGATTTGCGCGCCCGCATCGACGGCCGCTTTTAACACCGCCTGCGGATCGGCGCCGGGCTTGAGTTTCGCTTCCGCGCCCGTGCCGAAGCGGTTCACGCTGGCGACCGCGGGATGGCACAGGAAAATTTCCGGCCCCGTAAATTCGATGTGAATCGTGTTTTTGCCGTACGACTGCTTGATCGCGCGCAGCTCGCCATCGAGAACGGACCGGCCATGATTGATCAGGCAGATCGAGTCGCACATTTGTTCCACCTGCTCCATGCGGTGCGTGCAAAGGATGATCGTCGAGCCTCGATCGCGCAGCTCCAGCATGATGTCCTTCACCGCCGTGGCGTTCACCGGATCGAGCCCCGAAAACGGCTCGTCGAGAATCACCAGCGGCGGCCGGTGAATCACCGCGCAGATGAACTGCACCTTCTGTTGCATGCCTTTGGAAAGATCGATCAGTTTTTTGTCGCCCCACGCGCCCAACTCGAATCGGTCCAGCCACACAGCCGCTCTCTTGCGCGCTTCCGCCTGCGACAGCCCGTGCAGTGCGGCGAGGAACACGATCACGTCCGTTACCTTCATGCGCGGGTATAGGCCGCGCTCCTCGGGCAAGTAGCCGATCAGGTCGCGCGTGCGCTCGCCCACCGGCTGATCGAGCACGCGGATCGATCCCGAATCCGGCATCAGGATGTTCATCACCATGCGAATGGTGGTGGTTTTCCCGGCGCCGTTTGGCCCCAGCAGGCCGAGCACGGCGCCCTGCCGCACGCGGAGGCTGATCGCGTCCACGGCGGTAATCGAGTCGTACGCTTTGGTCACGCCTTCCAGCGTTATCGCGTCCACGGCGCCACCTTTCGTCGTCTGCTCGTCTTCGGCTCTTTTCCCGCGCCAAGCCCTCAGCCGCACCCCTAAATGCGCCCGCCTGAAGGTGCCCGTTACAAACGTGCGATGGACCAGACTTTGCGTTCCGATTCTTCTTGGTCTTACGCGCGCTGCGGGGGAAACATTACATTCGTATAGCCAAACGAGCTTGAAAACTCGTCCGCTAAGATATACTCTCTCTGTCGCTGGTCATCTAATTGCACTATCCTGCCGCAAACTAAGGGGAGAAACCGGGATAATGCAACCTATTCCCAAGCGCCACCTGACATCGTACTTCAAACAAACCGCACGCCTTCACAACCAGTTATGGCTCCCAGGACTCGCAAGAGGAGCCGAAAATCCTTGGCCGATTAGGCGCGCAAATAATCCCCGCCGAATGCCAAAAGGGGAATCCCCCTATTCCACGCTGGAACTCTGCGCAGGCGCGGGAGGCCAAGCGCTAGGATTCGAAAAAGCAAATTTCAAACATCTCGCCCTCGTAGAAATCGAACCGGCTGCTTGCGCGACTCTCCGCCTGAACAGGCCTAGCTGGACCATAATCGAGGGTGACATTAGGTCGTTCCGAGCGTCAGCCTTCAAGGGTGTGGACATAGTCGCCGGTGGACTGCCATGCCCGCCATTTTCCGTTGCGGGAAAACAACTGGGCCAGAATGACGAACGGAATCTATTCTCTGTACTGTTTCATATCGTCGAGGACACCCGGCCAAGAGCGGTGATGATCGAGAACGTCAGGGGGATACTCGACCCAAGATTCGACGAGTACAGGATTTCCATAGCTCGCAGACTGAAGCAGATGGGATATGCCTGTGGGTGGAAGTTAATGAATGCCTGCGACTTCGGAGTTCCACAACTCAGGCCTAGGGTCGCCTTTGTCGCCGTCAAGAAGGAGTTAGAGGAATACTTCGGATGGCCCGAGGAAGGACGCCTCCAGCCCCAAACGGTCGGCGATACCATATACGACCTAATGGCCTCGAACGGCTGGACAGGCGCCGACGAGTGGCGCAAACGAGCGAATCAAATAGCACCCACAGTTGTGGGCGGCTCGCATAAACACGGCGGCCCCGACCTTGGCCCCACGCGAGCGCGCAAAGCATGGAAAGCTCTGGGCGTAGATGGCCTCGGCATCGCAGACAATGCGCCAGAGCGCAACTACACAGGACTCCCTCGCTTGACGGTGCGAATGGTGGCGCGGTTACAAGGTTTTCCGGACAGCTGGCACTTCACTGGCGGGAAGACCCAAGCGTACCGTCAAGTCGGCAACGCATTTCCTCCACCTTTCGCGCTGGCAATCGCCCGAAGCCTTTACTCCTGCCTGAGGAGCAGCGAAAAGCGATCCTCAGTTGCCGTTCCGTCGTAATGTGGTAGACACGATCTCCCGTAAGCGCCGAAGTGAGAACATGCGGCGGATCAAAAGCAAAGGTACTAAACCAGAACTGCTAGTCCGTCGACTCGTTTATGGACTGGGCTACCGATACCGGCTACACTCGGCCACCCTTCCAGGTAAGCCGGATTTAGTATTTTCTCGTCCGATGAAAATCATCGAGGTAAGAGGCTGCTTCTGGCACCAGCATCAAGCCTGCATCGACTCCCATATTCCCAAATCGCGCCGCAGCTATTGGCTGCCAAAATTGCGGCGCAACGCCAGCCGCGACAAACACAATACCCAGCAACTAAAAAAAATGGGATGGCAAGTTCTAGTCGTATGGGAATGCGAGGCGAACGGCTCACGAGTCCGTCTCAGTCGACGGATCCAACGGTTCCTCCGAAGTTAGCTCGTCTCGGGCTTTGTTCCGGGCTTCCCGTTCTTTCTCAAACCGCCTTATCTCGCCAGAGGGATCATCCTGCCACGGCAGCCACTTCCGGAGGATATAATCGACTCGGCTTTTGCCGCGTTCATCTTTCCAGCGGCGAAAATCAATTTCCCATCCGATTGGCGGATAGCGGAGTTCTCTCAGCCTCTTTTTCCAATCGTCCTGGCTCTCACCAGAAACAATCTCGATAAGGTATGACGGCACTGGCCGGTCGATGCCGAATGCCTTTAACAGCTCGCCGATTCGCATGTGTACGCTGCGATACTTCATCACCCTCGCCATCAACACAGGATCGAGATTAACCGACTTGAAGTAGGCCTTTTTGCCGGAATTACACTCTTCACAGATCGCCCACAAATTTTCCCGGTCATTCGTTCCGACCCATTCTTTCGGCAGTTTGTGGTCCACTACGAGGACTATGCCGTGCCGCCCGATCGTGCGGCCGCACATTTCACAGCGCCCATGAGCCGAGTGGATGACCTCAGCGCGTAGCCGCAGGCCTATATCGCCCTCATCTAGGACTTGGTCGCGGTCACCCTTATACCGGTACACTGCCACACGTCGCTTAACGCCGCCAATGTCACGGGGTTCGATAACCTTCTCAATCCTGAACCATTTCTTCAGATCGCGCTTCCGGCGGTCGAGATGTGTCTGCTCACCAGCAGGTAATCCTTCCTTCTCAAGCTCCTCCCGTATTTGGCCGCCGGTAATCCCGTCAGGAAATCGCTTCATCACTTCGATAATCCGCCGATGTATCTCGCCTGGCCTACTTCGTTTGCTCGACATTTAATTACCGCTCCCAAGTTGATGTGCATAAGGAACCAAAAACCTGCGCCGAAATCAACATCCCCGATTACGAATTATGTAAATTCTTCCTATTGAATTCTGTTTACCGCTGTGCTAACATGGCTCGTTTTTCTTGCCTGCTCGGAAGCAGCCGAGAGCAGGTCGGATCGTTTTGGGAGAGCCATCGGCGGCATACGCGGCCCGTGTGCCCACCGCAGGAGGGCCTCCGAGCACGACGATCAGGCGAAAGGAGATGAGTCGCGATGTAGGCGGCAAACACAAACATGGCGCAAAATCTGCCTCATCGCAACAGCTGCGTGCCCTCCTGCCAGCCGTCCTCCAATCCTAATCGCGAAAACGTGATGAGTACGACTCATGCAAAGTCATTCCGAATCAACGACTTCCATTTTTCTAATAGCGAATTTTCGGTTCGGACCACGAACCGGAATTCCGGCGTCCGGTTTTCGGATGTCGCCGGAACTTCCCGCTCGACCCGCGTTTCTAACCTTGAACGGCTGACCTCTGTCATTCTTCAACCTACCCGAGACACCAATCGAGTAGAAACGCGCGTAAGTTGCAGAAAACAAACGGCGGGGTATGTATCTACCCGAGACACTTCACGTCAACAATTTGCGCGGAAATTCGCGCCAATTTCGGCGAACCCGTGCTGCGCTAAAGCCCGCAGCGCCACGTTTAATCCTCACGTCACCGGCGCGCTAAGCCGGGCCGTGGTGCGGACAAATCGCGTTGCAAAGGGCGGAACAGCCAATCAACCTTGTACATACGTAAGTTGCAGAAAAAACAGCACAATAGAAATTCAAGGGCGGAACGTCCCGGTGCATCTATTTTCGCAGTTTTTTTGGCTATCTATTCAGTGGCTCGTTGGCGCCTGCAGCGAGCTGGTTGATGGTGCCGGCGAGGGCGCGGATGGGGGCGGAGACGTGGACGATGGCCTCGGGGCCGTTCACGTCCACGATGATCGAGGCGCCGGATTTGGCGACTTGCACGTGCTCGCCGGGGGCATCGACTTCAACGAGCGTGAAATCGTCGGCGTCACGCAAGCCGGCGAGAGCGGCGTGGATCACCGGCAAGCGCGCGCGGAGTTGCGACTCGGCTTGCGTCAACCCGCATCGCGCATCGGGGTCGAGAGTGGGCGAAGCGAGGCGCACGGCGATAGGCACGACGCGAATGGCAAGCGGAGCGATCATCGCTGGAGCAATGACCTCAATGTGGCGGCCTTCCCCGCCCTTTTCGATCACGTTGACGTGGACGAAACCGCCGCTGCACAAAGCGCCCGCCAGCGCGACTCCGGCGACTCCGAGGACGATTTTTCCGAGAAGAATCATGATTCGCTCCTGGCCCTTGCTTCGAGCCGTAAAGCCGCCGCGCTACATTTACTTCCCTTGTCCGGGCAGCGGGTGGAAGGGCGCGGCAGAGGAAAAGCAGATCCCTCACCCCCGTTCCCGACAGAAATCGTCGGGACTGGGTTCGGGACGACATCGCCTTATCAGGCACCGTGGTTCAGAGAGATGAACCAGCGCCGCTCGCCGTCGAACATCCGCACCCTTGGCGAACGACGCCAAGAGCGCGGCACCCGAAAAGCCGATACTCATTGCGAGTCGCGCGAATCGATCCAGACGCGGACTTCTTTCGCCGGAGCCGCGCACGGTGACGAGCACGATATCGCCCGCGTTACTCAGGGCGCGCAGGGCGGAGGCGACGTCCAATTGGCCGTTGTTCGCGGTGGCGACGAGCGCGTCGGCGACCTTGATGGGCACGGTAACGTCAACTTTCTGGCCGCGGTCTTGCTTATCGATGACGTGGACGATGATATTGCCGTTGGATTTGGCGACGCGGACGTCCGAATCGTTGCTGTTGACGGTGACGAATTCGTTGTCCGGGGCGGAGCGGACGGCATTGAGGATGGTCCGCAGGTCCACGGAGTTGACGTCCGAATAATGGAACGAAACTTTGCCGTCGTGGAGGTTCTGGTTGTTGATGGCGGGCAAGATCGCTTCGGCGAGCGAAAGCGGGACGTTGACGTGGACGTTCGCGCTGGTGGCGGGATCCTCGACCTTCACGTGCAGGTACTTTTCCGCTGGCGCGGCGTTTGCAGCGGCCGCGAACGGCATCATTCCCGCCGCGAGCAGGCAGATCACGCGCGCGAGTTGCGTTCCCCTGGGCATGGGCGTTTTCATGTTGCGAGCCTCCTCCGAGCTTCCTTGGCCTTCCTGACACCAGATACGGAGCGGGCGACGGAAATGTTCCGTGGACGTTTTGGGCGCTTGGCTATGTGGAGTGCGGCGGCTTGCCGCCGCTGTTTCCGTAGTGGCAAGCCGCAACGGCACACGGCGGGCGCAAGCTCCCCTTCGGCCTTGCTCAGCGCGGGCCGCACTCACAGAAGGCAAATCCGCACCTTTCGCACAAAACAAAACGCGGGCGATTGGACGGACGCCAATCGGGAGATGGCGTTCCCGGAAAAAGCGCGTCTATCGCGGTATGCTAGGCGCGAAACGCGGAGGCGAAGATGACAGCGGAAAAAGCGCGGAAGGTGGCGTTGGTGACGGGAGCCGGGAGCGGGATCGGGAAGGCCGTGGCGCTGGCGCTGGGACGCGAAGGCTACGCGATGGTGCTGGCAGGGCGGCGTCGAGAGCCGCTCGAAACAGTGGCGCAAGAACTTCGCACGGGCGGCGCGGAAGCGATTGCGGTGCAAGCGGACGTGACCGATGCGGCGTCCGTGCGCGCGCTATTTGCCAAGGCGAAGGAGGCGTTTGGGCGGCTCGACGTGCTCTTCAACAACGCGGGAATTTCGGGCGGCGCGGTGGCCATTGAGGACCAGAGCCTGGAGCAATGGCGCGCGGTGGTGGAGACGAACCTGACCGGCACGTTTTTGTGCACGCAGGAAGCGTTCAAGATGATGAAGGCGCAGGAGCCGCGCGGAGGGCGCATCATCAACAACGGGTCGATTTCAGCGCACGCGCCGAGGCCGGGGTCGGCGCCGTACACCGCGTCGAAACACGGAGTGACGGGGCTGACGAAGGTCGCGTCACTCGACGGGCGGAAATACGACATCGCGTGCGGTCAGATCGACATCGGCAATGCCGCAACGCACATGGCCGAACGCATGCAGCGCGGCGTGGCGCAGGCGAATGGCACGGTCGCGCCCGAGCCGACGATGGACCCTGTGGACGTGGGGCGCGCGGTGGTCTATATGGCGTCGCTGCCGCTCGACGCGAACGTGCAGTTCATGACCGTGATGGCCACGAAGATGCCGTTTATTGGAAGAGGATAGCGATGTTTCCACACGAAAAATCCCCACCCTTCGCTAAGGCAAAAGCGCGACGGATGGGGCACCCTGAAGTGCGAAGGCGAAGCGCGGAATTACTTCGATTGGTTGGCGACGGATTCGAGGGCGTCGCCGATGAGGAGCGCGGACTTCCACTCGTCCATGAAGGAGGCGCCGAGGCTGCGGTAGAAGTCGATGGCGTTGGCGTTCCAGTCGAGGACCTCCCAGCGCAGGCAGAAGTAGCTTTCCTTCCACGCGAGCGCGGCAACGTGCGCGAGCAGCGCCTTGCCAATTCCCTGCTTGCGGAATTGCGGGCGGACGTAAATATCGTCGAGGAAAAGACCGGCGCGGCCCTGAAAGGACGAGTAAAAATCAAAGAAGATTGCGTAACCGACGGGCTGGCCGCTGGATTCGGCGATTGCGCAGCGGAACTTGGGAGCGGGACCGAAGCCGTCGCGCTCGATATCGTCTTCGATGACGCTGGTTTCGAGGTGCTCGAACTCGGCGAATTCGTGGATCATCGCCACGATCGCGGAGGCGTCCTGAATGGTGGCGGGACGAATGGAGAACATAGCGTTGGCGTGATTATAGCCGGGGGCGCGCGCGGCGCATAGCGGCATGTGAAACGAAAGCGACGCTGCTCTCGCGGTGAACGAGAGCAGCGCCGATGGTGCTTCGCGCCAGAGTTGCGTGCAGCCGAGAGCTAGAAGATCAGCTTCACGGCAAACTGAATCTCGCGCTGGCTGTTGGGGTTCGTGGCGGCGATAATACCGTACGTCGGGCTGGCTTCTCCCGCATCAGTCGCGCCAGCCGCAGTAAACAAGTCGGGGTTGGGTAGGCCGAAGTCCGTGCGGTTTGCGATATTAAAAAACTCCGCCCGGAATTGCGCGTTGAGCCGCTCGGTGATTCTGGTGTTCTTAATCAACGCAAAATCCAAATTGATGAAGTGTGGGCCGACAAGCGTATTCATTCCCGCATTGCCAAGCGTTCCCGCGGGCTCGAGCGTATAGCAGGTGGAGTTGATCCATTCCGGTTCCGGAATCATCACGCTTCCCGAGGGTTCGAGAATTCTCTTTTTGACATACGGATCGCAACCGGCGGTGTAATCCGGGCGAGTGTCCTGCGCATTGTTGATTAATCCCGCTTGGTCGAAGCCATCGCTGATGCTGAACGGGGCGCCACTCTGGGCAGTGAAGATACCACTCATCTGCCAGCCTTCGATCAGCCGGTTTCCGTGGAATGGCAACGTGTAGATCACGTTGGCCACGAGGTTGTGGCGCAGATCAAAGGTGCAATCTCCGTAGTCATACATAGGATCGTAAGGATCGGTGCTGCCAAGCGCACCCTGCTCAAGACCGTACGAACCCGAACCGTCGGTGAGGCAATGAGAGTACGTGTAAGAAACCTGCGCGGTAACGCCCTTGCCCACCTGCCGGACCAAGCTGACCACTAGGGCATTGTAATTCGAGCTTCCGCCGGTGATATTCTCGTTCAAACTCGCATAGTTGTCGTTCACACGCGGCAGGACTGGCTCGACGCCCTGATATATTGGACTAAAAGCACCAAAATAGCAGCTCGACAAATTGCCATTAGCAAGCGTGGGAACGCAGGAGGTTCCAGTGCCCGTCGGACTGGCACAGGCGTTAAATGCGCTCCCCGAGCAGCCGTAGGTGACTGATGTGTTCGGAATCGACGGATTTACGTTGCGCTGGAGAAACAGATGCACGCCGCGCGACCCCACGTAGCCCACAGTCAAAACTGTTCCCGCCCCAAGAGACCGCTGAATATTTAGGTTCCACTGTTCCTGATACGGCGCCATGGTCGTGTTATAAGGCACTCCATCGCCGAGGCCGACGCAGTAATTGACGTTATTCGCGAGATTGTCAGCCGCGCACGCAGTGGGAATGTCCTGCGGCGGAAGTGCAGCAGGAGCTCCTAGGAACGGGTTCGGGAATGTCTCGGGAAATAGTTCGTGATAATTAAATGGTGGAGAGAAGTAGTACGCCGAGGCGTAGGTACGAGGAGCGACTGGGTCATGGAAGATGCCATAGCCGGCTCGGATCGAAGTCTTCTGGTCTCCGAAGGGTGCCCAGGCTAGACCGATTCGAGGGTCGATATTCTTGCGGTTCGGGCTGGTCTGGAACACGTGACCGACGGATTGAAATCCACCGTTGCCGTAGGGCGGGTCCAGAATAGCATAAAGCGGTGTCCCGGAGGGATTCGTGCCGTATTCATAGCGGACGCCGAGGTTCAGCGTCAGGCGCGAATTGATTTTCCAACTGTCATTGATGTACGGATCGACGTCGATTTCCCGGAAATACCGGTTGGGAATGTCGGTGTACTGGCTGTCCTGGACGGCATAGCCGAGCAGCGGGGTGCCTTGGAGGAAGCCCTGCAAACCTGTGAAAATATAAAACCCTCCATACATGAACGGCGCATAGATGTTGGAATCAACCCGCATGATATCCGCACCGAAGGTAATCGTGTGCGCCCCATGAATCCAGGAGACGTCATCGCCCACGCCGAAACTATTTTGGGCGATCCTGTCCGAAACGAATTGATCGCTGCCTGCGCTCGTACAGGCCCCGCAGGGGACCACGTCCGCGTCCTCATTGCGACCGGGAAAGAAATCCAGAGGATCAGACGAGCCGCCGAGCGCACTTGAGAACGAAGATTCGTAGGTCCGGACTAACATGAAGCGGGCATTATTCACAACATTGGCGGAAAAGATGTGCCTCTCCTCAGCCGTAAGGTACTGATTCTGATCATGATCAACTTCAGGCCAGTAGGGTAAGTCGGAACCGTAGGCGGCTATTGGACTGAGGTTGTACGAGCGGTCGGAAACATAGCGTCCAAACAGATTGTCATTCGAGGAAAGCGCGTAGTCAACTCGGCCCAAAACGTAATTCTCGCTCGTATTCTCAGTTGCGCTGAGGTTAGTGAAGTAGTAACCACCTTGGTCCACTGCTCCCGCTGGTGGCGTGATCCTGTTATAAATACCCATGATCCCGTTTATGGCAGTCGCAGCTGCCGCCGTTTGTCCGGTTGCCCCGCTGCCGATGGCACCAGCTGGCTCGATCGGATTGATGCCTGTCGCCATGCCAGAAACCGGAACCCAAGAGGGCACCTTCGGCCCCGTTGGATTATTGGGGTCAGTGACAGGAGGACCGGTCTGCAATGCGGCATCGCTGGAGCAAGCTGAGGAGACGGAATTCACAAACGTATCGTTCGCAGTACCCGGTGCACCGCATGGGAGCTGGCCTGTGATGCCGTCGCCGATGATATAAGGTTCGGGTAATCCCACGTTGGGAACGCTTTGGCCGAGCGCCTGACGCAAGCCTTCATAGTTTGCAAAGAAGAAGAGCTTGTTCTTTTTAATCGGGCCACCCAAGCTGCCGCCGAATTGATTTCTGCGAAATGCGGGCTTATCGGGAGCGCCACTGGGCGTTAAGTCAAAATAGCTGCGCGAATCGAGGGCAGAGTTGCGTAGGAATTCGTAGGCCGAGCCATGAAAATCGTTCGTGCCGGATTTCGAGACTGCGTTCATTACCGCGCCGTTGCCGCCGAATTGTGCGCTGTAGGTATTTGTCAGGAGCGTGAACTCTTGAATTCCCTCAACACCCAGCGAGGTTCCCGTTGTAGATGCGCCAGACTCGTGGCCCCAGAAATCCTCCATGTTGGTGTCATCCAGCAAGAATTCCTCGCCTTCGGTTCTAGCTCCCGCTACGGAGAAGCTCTCTCCATTTCCGTAAAGCGAACCAGCTCCGCCGGCGACCGGAGTAACGCCTGGCGCAAGGGTCAACAATTGCGAGTAGTTGCGGCCATTGAGAGGAAGGTCGACCATTTGCTGCGGGCTGACTAGTGTTGAAATTGCGGTGGATTGCGTTTCGACTTGAGCCACGGCAGACTCGACGGTTACGGTCTGCGTGGCCTGGCCGACCTGCAGGCTCAGGTTCTCGACCAACTGGCTGCCCACCGTAAGATTGATGCCCTTCTGCACGGTCGTTTGAAAACCGGATTTGGAGGCGGATATCTGGTAGGGGCCGACGACGAGATCGGGAGCGTTATAGAGGCCCTGATCGTTGGAAGTAAGCGTAATGTTGACGCCGGTCGCGGTGTTCGTGACGACGACCTGCGCTCCGGCAATTACCGCGCCGGTGGAGTCCGTCACGGTGCCCGAGATGTTTCCGGTGACCGCCTGGGCATGTACCGAGACAGCGGCGGCTAAGCACAAAAGCGCGCTCGCCAAGGCACACCCCCAGAATTTCCAAGACACGTTCGGGGCCCTGAGCATAAGTCAGCCTCCCGATTAAGTTTTAGGATTCAAACCCACCCCGCCACCCGGCGGATTACAGCGCGCTAATACTCCTTTTGGTACGGGGTTGTCAAGTGGAAACGTCAACCGGGCCTAAAGTTTGGCTGGCAACGCAAAACCGCAGCGGGTGGCGCAGGGCTAGGAGAGCCTGAATTTTGAATGCTTGTGTCGCGACCGGGTGGCCAGGGCAGTTGATGACCGGGCGCAGCATGCTGCGCTCCTACGCGTTACTCGCTTCTGTAGTCGAAAGCGGAAGCTCCGCGCCGGAGCACTGGGCTACGACCTGCGGCGCAATTGGTGCGTGAGCGACGCGGGTGCGAGACGTGGACGGGCGCGATTCGTCGCATGCCATCCTAAAGGATGGCGCTACACAACCATCGCGTAAGGCTAAGCCGCTTCAGAGCGCTGCGCGTGGCACATGCGGGGACGCAATTGTCACTTGGGCGGGGGCGATGCTACACTCGCGTGTCCCGCAAATGGAGATTGCCGCGAGCGTAGCGTGGAGCAACCGGCGCGCGCCGGGAGCGTCCCTCGGGCGCCCTGCCTGGGGGCCGGTGACGAATACAACCCAGACGCATTGTTTCTGAAACAAATTGCAGGTCTGGCACGTTTCAATAGCTTGGGTTTTCGCACACCTTCAGCGCATTGAGGTTTTGTGCACCTTTTGGATCGAGAGAGGATAGACGCATGATGAGAAAGTTTACGCATGCAGCGGTAGCGACGCTCTTGGCCGCTTCCATCGCGGTAATGCCGCTGTACGCACAGGACCAGAACAACGCCCCGCCGCCGGGATCGGCCGCGACCGCGCCTGCAACAAATGGGGCCGCGCCTTCGGGCGCGCAGCCGCGGATGCAGACTCCGCCGCCGCAGTATCAGCCGCCAACGGAGACGCAGGGCCCGCCGGCAGCGCCCTCGCGCACGGTGCCATTGGGACGGCACAATTTCGCGCGCTCGTGGTTTCCGGATATCGCCGCGCCGTACGAGGGCGTCAACGTGCCGGAGCCGGATCTCACGAATACGCCGACGATCAAGCAGCTTATCCAGAACGGCAAGCTGATGCTTAGCCTGGAGGATGCGATTTCGCTGGGACTGGAAAATAATCTGGGAATCGCCGTCGAGCGCTACCAGCCAATGCTCGATGAGGCGAATTTGCTGCTGGCGCAGTCGGGATCGAATGGCCGAACACCGTTCGATCCAACGGTTAGCAGCACGCTCTCCCTGGAACAGTCAGACACGCCATTTAACAACCCATTTTTCGCCGGAATTGCTACTCAACTCACGGCGCCTATTGGCGTTCTGAACCACACCTCCACTGAGAATTTTGAATACAGCCAGGGATTCGTGACAGGCACGCAAGCGCAAGTGACGTTCGACAACTCCCGCACTTCAACCAACTTCGGCGGGTTCGACCTATTCAATCCGTATTTCAACACGAGCATTACGGTTCAGGTGACGCAGCCGCTTTTGAACGGCTTTGGCAAACTGCCGAACGAGCGATACATCATCGAGGCCAAGAACACGATCAAAGTTGGCGAGTCGCAGTTCCGCAACGAGGTGATCACGGCCGTGACGACGATCGCGAACGCCTATTGGGAACTGGTGTACGCGCGGGAAAACGTGAAGGTCGAGCAAGTGACCGTGGCCGCCGATCAGCAGCTCTACGAGAACAACAAGAAACAGGAACAAATCGGCACGATGGCTCCTCTGGATGTGATCGACGCGCAATCGCAATTGGCTACGGATCAACAGGCTCTCGTGCAGGCACAGACGAC
>JASHPG010000050.1 GCA_030038275.1 Candidatus Acidiferrales bacterium
GCTCTTTGAATCGTGGCCAAAGTTGCGTTACCCGTCGTATTGCTGAGCGGAATCATCCTCGGCTTCTCTGATTGGATATCGGGCGGATCGTCGCGCCAAGGAAGCTGTTCGTGACGCTACCCGGATGCAGCCAGAATGCACTGCTGCAGCAGTGCGTTTCTCGCCGTGATGGACCAGCAAGTTCGTCCTTGGATTTCCCGGGTAGTGCACCATCCAACCGCGCGAATTCCCGAAACGGGAAAGCTGGTACTACTCAAATTGAACCTCGACGCCAGTTCATCACCATGCTACCGTAAGTTGTTTTTAGTTGCTTGCGTGAACCATCTGAGCAGTTGAAAACGAAGGAGGGCAGGCAACGCATGCGCTTGGTGGTGGGCACAACAACATCGGAGCTGCGGATGCCAAAGCATATCGGCAGAGTCTTCGCCGCACGTTCGCCCAACCGCGCCGCCAAAGGGCGGAACAGCCAATCAACCTTGCACCGGCGCAACCCGCTGAAAACAAAGCCCAGTAGAAATCCAAGGGCGGAACATCCCGGTGCACTTTCAGCACCTAGCCTCCAGACTCCAGCATCCAGAACCGGTGCATCTTCTTACGCGCGGTTTTTCACTCTAATTTCTAACCTCCAGCCTCGAACCTCTAGAACCTACCCGAGACAGCGAACGAGTACAAACGCGCGTATCTTATTCAAAATAAAGGACCGAGTACCTGCCTACCCGAGACAGTTCTCGTCGCGATTTTCCGGTCTAGCTTCCGGCCTCAAAGCTCTAACCTCTAGGACATGTGCTATGGTAGTCGAAGGGGCGCATGTTGCGACTAATACGCAATCGGATAGAGAGGAAGTCCGCAATTCGGGAAAACCCCGTTACGACGCTTACGCAAATGTGCGGCCCACAAAAAACAGTCGTAAGTTGCTGAACGTAGAAGATGGGTGCGCCTTACCGGAACTTCCGCGTCAGATAGAACGTGTGTTCGATGATTCAACGAAGATGATAATGATCCGATGAAAAAATGACCGCTAATTCAGAATACGACGTGATCTGCATCGGCGCCGGGCCAACCGGCCTCGCCTGCGCCATCGAAGCCAATCGTGCCGGGATGCGGCCCCTGGTGATCGACAAGGGCTGCCTCTGCAACTCTCTCTTTTATTACCCGGTTAACATGAAATTTTTCACCACCGCCGAGCGCATGGAGATCGGCGATCTGCCGATGACCACCTCCGGCGACAAGCCCACGCGTCCCGAAGCCCTCAAATACTACCGGCGCGCCGTGGACCACTACGGCATCGAGACGCGCCTCTACGAGAAAGTCACGCGCATAGAGCGAGGAGAAAAACGCAACGACGGGTTCCGTATTCATACCGAAGGCGCTACGGGAGAAAAACGCGCCTACAGCTCATCGAAATGCATTATCGCCACTGGCTATTACGATCTTCCAAACTATCTCGGTGTTCCCGGCGAGGATATGCCTCATGTTTCGCATTATTTCACCGATCCGCACCCCTATTGGAATCAGGACGTCGTCGTAATCGGCGCTCGTAACTCCTCTGCTGAAGCGGCTTTAGACCTATTTCGCGCTGGCGCGCGCGTAACGCTGATCCATCGCGGTTCTGAAATGGGAAAGACGCTCAAATTCTGGGTCAAGCCCGACATAGAGAATCGCATTCGCGCGGGCGAGATAAAGGCGATGTTCTCCACTCGCGTTGAGAGAATCGAGCCCGGTCGCGTTTGGGTCCACAATTCGCATCACGAGGAGGCAGTCCCTGCTATCCAGGTCTTCGCTATGACCGGCTACCACCCCGATTTCAGCTTCCTCGAAGGGCAGGGGATTCGACTGGATCCGGTTACCCGCCGTCCCGAATGCGATCCGGTCACCTTGGAAACCAACATCCCCGGTTTGTACGTTGCCGGAGTCGTCGTCGGTGGCAAACAAACCTCCGATATTTTCATCGAAAACGGCCGCTTCCACGGTCGGCAAATCGTCGCCGCCATGGCCGGAAGAGAGCGCATTAACGAGCCCGCTCCGGTGGCGCCTCCAGGGGAGTGATGCTGGTAAAAACACGGGGTAATAGCACTAGGCGTGCTTGCAAAAGCGAGTACGGAATCCCAAAACAGCGAATTGTCGCTCTTCGGCAGTTCTGCTACAGTTGAAGGCCAATGGCATCCGTCATCAGTGAAGTAGGGGAAACTTTTGCGGCGCTAGTCAAGGGCTTCGGCGTCACTCTGCGGACCATGTTCCGCAAGACGACCACGGAGAACTTCCCTGAAACGCCGGCCAGCGTGCAGCCACGCTATCGTGGTATCCACGTTTTGCAGCGCGACGAGAACGGGCTTGAGAAATGCGTTGCCTGTTTTCTCTGCTCCGCTGCCTGCCCGGCGAATTGCATCTTCATCGAAGCCGCCGAAAACACCGAAGCGCAGCGCATTTCCGCCGGCGAGCGCTACGCGAAGACCTACAACATCGATTACTCCCGCTGCATCTTCTGCGGCTACTGCGTCGAGGCCTGCCCCACGGACGCGATTACCCACGGTCACAGCATCGACCTCGCTCCCTACGACATCAATGCCATGATCTACCGCAAAGAGCAGTTGCTCGAGACTTGGCCTCCCCGCGCGTCGCGCCAGTAAACACCAAGAGTCGCGTCGCAACGCCCTTGAGCGTCGTGTAAATTGTCATCCTGCGGTCGCTCTTGCCGGATGTTGCTCACAAAACAACGCTCGGATCCGGAGCATCAGCGGAAGCGCCATCCGGCTGCTCGCCGAATTCATCTTGCTCGCCACCGGTCCTGACGTGCGGTGATGGATGGCTGGCGCGACCTCGTTCTGCGGGAATATACCTCTTGCCGCTGGGTGGGGCAGCGCAATGAAGTGTCGGGCAGGTTACATAACTGAGGTCTGAGGCGCCTGTCCACCAAAGCGGACGGAAAGAGTGGTGCGGACGGCGGTCCGCCATTTCGCCTGTAGAACAAGCAACCGTCAGGCAGTCAGCCGCCAGGCGCTCAACCGCAGGCGCTCGCCACGCGCGCTCGCAAATTCTCGCGCGTCGTGGGCACACCTCATCTTCACGAGCACTGCGACGGTGCTCGCGTCCACGCAATACCTGCGGCTCTCGCCGTACCGATAGTGATGCAGTCAGTCGCTTCGAGCTTTGACACAAACATTATTCAGCACGTCCTCCATAGACTCTCTGCCCGTCCGCTCCAAACATGTTTGCTTCTGCCTGCCGCAGCCGTCCTCTGCCCTGTCAATGACCCGGGCTCGAGTTGCAATTGTTCGCTAGGACTGAACTGACGCCCGCCTCCGCTCCGCCGCTGACCTGGCGCCCCTCAGAATGAATACTTACGTTGAGGGAGGGGCAAGGGGCTGGGGAGGCGAGTCGCCGAAGCGCGTGCGATTCGCAAAGCGGGAAGGCGGAGGCGAGCGGCAAGCGGGACGCGGGAAAGGCGCCGCCGATTAGTTGAGAACGGGAGCAGAGATTCATCCGGAGATGAGTAGCCAGAGAGGTGCAGAGCTGTTGTGGGCGGCCCTTAGACGAGTCCGAATTGTGAAATTGACGGCAGGCGCCGCAGTCGATCTGGCTCGGTCGGTCGCTATGAAAATTTGCTCGCAGGACAGGAGCTGCCGTGTTCTACGAAGACAGGAGGCCCAACGGACGGAATCGGCTATCTCGTCTCCACCCGCGCGTCACTCTGGAGTTGTGGCAACGAGCGCAGCCGGCAATGGAAATCGCGCGCAGCGGAAGAAACGTAAGCCGTTTCCGGAATTGCGAGATCGCTTACGTAAGAGGCCCCGATAGAACTCCGTGGGAATACGCAAGAACGGCGGAGTACGGAGGCTCGCAAAGGACTGGGCGCACCATGGCGCAGGCCGCACGCAACGCGCGGGAGATGCTACATAAGTCGGCGATGCGTCCTCCATGCACCGCGATTGTGGGAAAGCGATCTGATTCATGACGTTCCGTCGTTTTACTGAATCGACAGAGCCAAACATGTGAAAAGGCATGCAAGCAACCCCTGTAGGAGCTACGTAGAAACGCCCGCCGCTGGCGGCAGGCGCCGCCGCGTTCTGGCCAAGCTTCGAGAGCAGATTTAAGGCTGATTGCGAGCGCTGACCTTACTGAGTCGATTTGTTCGAGCTGAGTGGAGTGCGCGATATGAAATTAGGAAATCTGAAGCGCATTGGAAAGAGCGAGAACGCAGATGCTTACGGCTCGTTGGAAAAGACAAGGCCTCTCGGTCATCACGACAACGCGGCTGGAATTGCAGGTTTCCTGTTGTGGGATTTAGAGCCGCAGCGATCCGTTTATCGCGTGCTGGCACGAGAAAAATCTCCCCACCGGCAGGGTGATCGCCGAAAACTTTCGGTACAGGCTCCGTCACCAACTGCAAACCTCCGCGAAAGCGCCAAGAGCGGCGCTTCTCCAAGATCCAGCGCGTCACCCTCACGTCCGCTTCCGCTTCAACGAGCTGACTTAGCAACTCCTTTGCCCGCATTCGCAAGTTTGCTGCCTGGTTCATTCGCTCAAGTGCGAGCGATTCGAGCGCATCGACAGAACAAAATGCGAGATATCCCTCCGGCAATAGATTACAGCCCATGGCCCCTTCCTCCCCTATTAGTACACCCCGTCCGCCGCGTCGCAGTCGGCGCGCGCATTCGGAAGATGAATGGCGACTCAGCAGTGGCGCGGATGCTATGGGGCTGCGGAAGAGAGCTCAAACCAGAAGAGCGTCTTGCGGCGTGTACTGAGCAGGCCGCCAACGGCCGGGAGAGTGAGCCTGCGCAGTCGCGGCATCGCGAACGGCGATCGTCTGAAAATGCGGTGAGGATCTAGAGGGAAGCCGATGAGAGGAAAGGACTTCAACACTGGGCTGCGCGGCGTGCTTTTCGAAGCGCGACATTATGAACGGATGGGTTCGGCCGTGTGGCTTTATGGTTGGCTCGTGCTGCGGCAAACGCACCAGACCGGTTCTACCGGGTGGGTGCTCGGCGGCGCACCGATCAGCTACAAGGAAATTGAGGAGGAGACCGGCTTCAACGCTCGCACGCTTGAACGTTGGATGCGCGCGCTGCGTCGCCATGGGTACATCGAAACCCAACCGGCGCAGATGGGAGGCGTAATTGTACGCATTACCAAAGCCAAGAAGCACGCTCACGCGGCGCGGAATTTTGGCGGCCTCGGCTCGGCCGAAAAACTTCGCAAAGCCGCCGAGGGGATACGCAAACTTGCGGACGGCCCCCGCAATTTCGCGGAGGGGCATACGCAGAATTGCGGAGCGGATCCTCGCTACGCGTCTCCAAACGCACAGTTTACGCGGCCGATCAGTAGTTCATCCGTAGAAGAATCGATAAAAGAATATCAACACCGACCACACAGACAATTCCAAACCCAAAATACAAACCCTTCCTGTTCAGGTGAAAGGCAAAACCAAACAACGGATTCCAGTCCGTGTAGTGCGCGAAGCCCGTTTGCCGAGCCTGGTCGCGTGCCCGGGATAAGGGTTCAACCACCACAGCAATCGTGGCTTGCCTTGGCGGAAAAGCGCCTGCAACTGGAACTTTTGCGCGCGGAGCGCGAAGAAGCGGTTCGGCGCGAGCTTCGAGTGGGCAGGGGACCGGCGGTTGCGCGTCCACCGGAAGCTCCGCTGACCGATTCGGAGGTATGACTTCCATGAAAACGCCGTTTCGCTTGCGCAAGGAAGTGAACCATGGGGGCGTTGTTCCCAGCGGATGGCGCATGGCGTGGTACGAGCCTCCGCGACGCGTTGGAGTCTATTACCCTGCGCCGTTGCATTGGGTGCTGCGCGCATTGCGCGAATTTTCATACCGGCTTCGCGTGGCGCTACGCGCTCCTCGCATTGAACGCGCGCAAGCCTTCGAGATGAATCGCATCCACGGCGAGCGCCAGCGCCTCGCGAATGAGTACGCACGCGGTTACGTCTGCGGTTGGCACGAATGCTACGAAGCGTGCCTATTCGCTGTGGAAGACGAGATTTCGCGAAGCAGCGAAATTTGGGATGTGGGGGAACTGCTCGCGGACATTCCGAAACCGCAGCGCAAAAACTGATTCACCGGGTTCGCCGGGCGCGGATGGCGATCGCTCGGACGTTTTGCGGTCAAGAGATCCAACAGCTGCTCACACAGGAGATGGTTGAACGATGAAAGCCACAGAGGTTTTTGACGTTTGCCATGCGCGTTATCGCGGACTGCGGGAGTGGCTCGCGGACACGCGCGGAGCAGTTCGGTCCGTCAATCTCGATATGCCCTCCGAAGGAGGCTATCAGTGGCGGCCGAACCGCGCGCGCGCGTGCGAGTATGTCGCGGATTTTGAACGCATTGGGCGACAAGGGCTTCGGCGCCCGGAATGGAGAGGGCGTCTAAAGCTTTTCGAGACGTATTTTCTGAACGGCGCGGAGTATCGGCGCGCGATCGGAATCGTGGGGGTTGCCGAAGGAACTTTCGATTATTGGTATCAGGAAGTAAAACGGTCGCTCGGCACTGAGTTCTCACGCACTGGGCTTTATCCGCCGGCGCAATATTTCAAGCACTCCTGAGTATCGGGTTCTTTTCCTGCCGCCGGCGAGAGCACTTAGTGCGCGGAAGCCACAGGCCGCGAGACAGGCGGGGCGGCCGGCATCGAAGCTTCGCATAAGCGGCGGACATGCTCCTGCCGGAGAAGGGACTTCACAGCTGAGATCGACGAGCGCGATGGCAGGCGATCGATGACAGAGCGAAACGGGTAGCACGCATTGACGGCGAGACCGAGAGCAGGCCGATACGCGATCTGCAAATCGCAATAGACCCGCCGGAAGCCGAACTTCAAGAGGAAGTCTTGCATATTGGTGTCGTCATGCAGCGAAAGAAAGCCGTTGCCAAGCGTCTTTTCCTGCTCGACGACGTACTGGCGCAACAGCACGTCCAGCAGCGCGTATGAGGGAAGGGAATGGCTGTGTGCCGGGTCGAGACGGAAAGAAACCAGCGCGACGTAATCAGGCGACACCACGCACTTTGCAAAACCAGCAAGCTGGTCCCCGACAAACGCTCCGAAAAACCTGAACGGCCTCGCCAGCGCAACTGAGCTGTATCTTCGCAAAATAGTCTCGTGAGATCGGGCGTCCATGCTTGTACCTGTTGAACGCGGCTACGTAACAGGCGTAGCCGTGCTCGGCTGCCCATTCGGGTTCCAGAGTCCGAACCTCGCATTCCCGGCGCGCCTTGCAAATTTGGTTCCTAGCTTTTCTGGCGAGCGAATCGAAGTCGTAGCGGTCGCTGACCACATACCAGTAACGCATCTCCGCTTCGCAACTTCGGGTAAACCAGCGGATAAGATGTGCCCCCGATTCGCGCAGTAATTGTTGTGCATCTGCCGCGGTGAGCTGGACCGGCTGAGGCTTCAGCGAGGCGGGAATGAGGACTCGCCCAAAGTACAGCCTCCATGGGATGCCGGCAGCGTGGAAAAGGTGTATGCGCTCGCGTTGCAGCCACGAAACATACGGATCGAAAGCGTTCACTCGCGCATCGGCGGACGCTTCCAATTTTGTCAGATTAGAATGCATTAGCTCCGAGGGCTAATTTGCGCTGAAGAAAGCTGAACCGGCAATAGGGTTAAGCTCGGGTATGTCCAGGGACTGAATACTCTAAGGATATCGCTTGGGAGTTTTCGCGGGTTATGGCGGTAGGTGACTTGTCCGCCCTAGCCATTGCGTGCGCGGCTGCGCATGTCTCGAAGCAGCGACCAGCCCATATCGAAGGGCGCCAGCAAAAGACTTCGCAGCAGACTCGATCGCCGCTGAAGTTTGGCGTGGGCCGTTTCGGATTCAGCTTTCTTCACGGTAATCATTGCGCCGAGATATTTCATGAAATCCACGCCACATTTTTCGCAAGTGCCACCATGGCGCTGCTCGTGGTGGCACGAGGGGCACTCGAAGCGAAGCGTTGCATGGCAGCGCTGACAGAACCGCGCCACGTCGCGAGCTTCGGTGCCGCATTTGGGGCATTTCATAGGAAAATTCTAACCTGTAAATCGGGCGGCCCATCCGGCAGTGGAGCACCCGCAGCGTCGCAGTAAACTGGCCTAAAGTACAGGTCGCGGCGACTGTTAGCGCTGGAGACGAAAGCTCGGATCGCCGGACGATTTGCCGCGCCGCGTGCTGCTATTCGAGGCGGCCGCCGATCTGTGCGGTGCGTTGCTGCTGCCGATGGGGGCCAACAACTGCACCACATGTCCGACGCGCTCCATTCGCAAGGGCTTCGCGATGCACACAACCGCGCCCAGCGAGTGAGCATTCGCATAGTCGGTTGGATAGGCGGAGCGGGTTGTCAAGATTACCGGCACATCTTTGAGCCGAGGATCTGATTTGATCCGCGCGCAGAGGTCGAAGCCCGGTAAATCGTCACCTTCAATTTCCGCAATCACAAGCGCAGGCAAGAATTGATTCAGCAGCGCATGAGCCTGCCGCGCGCCAGATACCGCCATCACTTCGTAGCCCTGAGCCGACAGCAATTTCGTGAATGAGTTACGCACCCCTGAATCGGCGTCCACCACAATCACGACGGGGCGTTCGTCGGATGCTGCGGCAACGTTGCCGGTAGTGTGGCTTGCCCGTTGGGCGTCCAGGGCGGATGAATGCGCCGCCGGTCCGCTGTAACCGGATGCTCCCAATGCGACTGCTACCGCGAACCGCCCGTCCGGCAGATGCGCGACGCGAACCACTCGGCCAGGCTGCTCCGCCTGGAGAGCGACGGGCGACTTGCTATAGGGAAACGTGACGGCAACCGTCATCCCCTGAATAAACTTTGCGCGGTCGCACAGAAATAGAAAGCCGTTGCGCGAGACATCGACAGTCGTGGAGATTTCATCCGGGCCGTTTGATGCGTTGTAGAGCCCGCGGACGCGCACCGGCGCCGAAATCAAGGCGCGACGCTTCTGGCGGCGCTCCGCAGGTTTGGAGCCGGCTTTCGCAGCGTCTGGCACGGGCATGGTGTTGCTGCTCCTGTGCTCTGGCTCAGCGCTCGGGCTCGGAAAGTTACTGCCGTCACTCATCCTGGAAGTCCCCCCTCTTGGTCGTTTGAACCGAAGCGCAAATGTACACTTCGTCGGAGGTGGCCGCTGTAGAAGGGAAGGCACATTCGATCGGTACGTAAGGTTTGCCCAACTCTGGTACCCTCGTACTGATGCGGTGGATAGCCTAAGAGAACCCGAGCCGCACGGGCGGCTCTTTAGCGGGCCGCGCGTGTGACGGGGCGAGAGAATAGTTGAGCGAAAGCAAGGCGTATCGACTATCGGTGCTCGACGTTTCGCCGGTCGCGTCCGGCTCAACAAGCGTGGACGCGCTCCGCAATACACTCGATTTGGCGCAGTTAGCTGACGATCTTGGCTACACGCGTTACTGGCTCGCCGAACATCACAATACGCAGCTCATCGCAAGCTCGACTCCCGAGGTGATGATTGGCCACGTCGCCGCGGTGACAAAGCGCATTCGCGTGGGCTCGGGCGGCGTAATGCTGCCGAATCATGCGCCGCTGCATGTAGCCGAAGCGTTTCGGGTGCTGGAAGCGCTTCATCCTGGACGTATCGACCTGGGCTTGGGGCGCGCACCCGGCACGGATTCGATTACCGCTTTGGCTTTGCGGCGCTACCGCGAGGCGCTCAGCGCGGACGATTTTCCGCAGCGCCTTAACGAGCTACTGGCGTTTTTGGACGGGCGCTTTCCGCAGAACCACCCGTTTGAGTCGGTCAGGGCCATGCCGGACGACGTGCCCTCACCAGAGGTTTGGCTGCTTGGATCGAGCGATTTCAGCGCGCAACTGGCGGCGTATCTGGGACTTAGCTTCGCTTTTGCACACCACATCAATCCCTTGCCGACCGTCAGGGCGCTGCGCGAGTATCAAGACCACTTCCGCCCGTCGGCGCGGCTAGCTAAGCCGGAAGCGATTTTGGGCGTTTCGGTTGTCTGTGCGGAATCCGATGAACAGGCGGAGGTTCTGGCCAAGCCACTAGAACTGGTGCTTTTGAGGTTCCGGCAGGGTAGAAGCGCTCGTTTTCCGAGCGTCGAAGAGGCCACGAACTACCCTTACACCCCC
>JASHPG010000051.1 GCA_030038275.1 Candidatus Acidiferrales bacterium
TCGAAACCGACGATCAGCAGGCGGCAACCGGCGTCGGCCATCGCCGATAGCGTTTCATAATCTCCGTGAACCCTCGCCGTACACGACCAGCGGAACCCCACCGGCTTGAATTCCTTGCAGAGCGCCAGCACGCGGTCTTTTCGGATGTTGAACGTGTCGTCGTCGAAGAAAAATTCCTTGGCCTGAGGGAACATCGCATGTGCCTGGCGGAACTCGCGAGCCACGTTCTCCACCGAGCGCGTGCGCCACGCGTGCCCGGAAAGCGTCTGCGGCCACAGACAGAAGGTGCAGAGCGCCGGACAGCCGCGGCTCGTATAAAACGAAACGAACGGGTGCAGCAGAAACGGAACGTTGTAATCCTCGATGCGGACGTTGTGCTGATAAACGTCCGTCGCGAATGGAAGCTCGTCTAGCTCCGCCGTCTGCATCGCCGGGCGCGACGGGTTATGGATCACCTTGCCGTTGCACACGTAGCTGACGCTCTGGATCTGTGAAAGCGGCGCTCCCTTGGCATATTCCACCACGGCATGATCGAATTCGCCGCGCACCACGAAATCGATATCCGCGCTGGCCATCAGGCTCTCAGCCGGTTTGATCTGTACCTGAGGGCCAACAAACGCCACTTTGATATCCGGATTCAGCTCTTTGATTGCGCGAACGATCTTCAGGTCGCTGTAAAAACCCACCGTTGAGGTGAACAGCACCAGAAATTCGTAATCTTTCGCGATTTGAATTACTTCGGCAGGGGGCATGTGGCGAGGCGGAGCGTCCAGCAAGCGGCTGCCCGGCAGCATCCCGGCTGGATACGAAAGCCAGACCGGATACCAATACGACTCAATCTCTCGAGTCGCAGGCCAGCGCGAACCCGCGCCACCATCGAACTTTTCGAAGCTCGGCGGGTTCAGAAACAGCGTTTTCATCACAGACGGCATGTACCCCCCTCAGCAGGAATTCGAGCAACGCTATTCCGATTCTCATTTTACTTCAGTTCCCCGGACTGCCCAATACAGCCTTTTTAGATGCTTCCTATTGAAAAACCTTTGCCAACTGCCCAGTCGCTTCCAAAAGCGTCAGTTGCGCCTGTTCCCGGGCAAAATCCGCGTTCAGGAACGCCACCCATTTCCGGCTTTCGTCCAGCCGCGCTTGCTCGATTTCCTGCAGCGTCGCGCGGCCGTCGTTGAACTTATCTTGCTCTAATTGCAGGCTTTGCTGCGCCAGTTGCAGGTCCAGACGCGCTACCTCTCTGCTCGCGTCTAGTTCGCGGACGTTGGCGATCTTCTGCTGGATTTCTTGCGAAACCTGCCGCTGCCGCTGCCCGAGTTGCAAATCCGCCTCATTCAACTGGCTTTCCGCCAGCGCCACGTTTGCCGAGGTCTTCGCCGCGAAGATAGGCACCGTCACTTGGATGCCGACGTTCACGTTATTGCGCTCGAAATGGTTGTAGAATTCGTTGTAATTATTGAACTTGGTCAAGACGCTGTACTGGCCCACGATTGCGATCGTCGGGAAATAGCTCCAGCGCGCCCCATGATACTCCTGCTCCCGCGCGGCGCGTTCGTTCTCAGCTTCCTTGACGCTCCGATCGTTCTGCATCGCCAGATCGATCAGATTGCCTTCCGATTCGAGTCCGGGCGGCGTCACCGGCATTTGCTCCGCGGTTGTTCCCGGCAGCCCAGACCCAGCCGCGAACGCCGGCACTTCGGGGCTCACGTGGATCGGCTGGCTTTCCGGAATTCCCGTGAACTGCCGGAATTCCTGCTCGAGTAACTGCTCCTGGTCCTGCAATTTCACCGTGTTTTCATTGATCTGCGCCAGCGTTAGCTGCGCCCGGGTGACGTCGATCGGCAGCGCTAGGTTGGCGCGCTCGCGTTCCTGGACGATCTGCAGGATCGTTTGCGAGCTGGTTTGCTCCGTCTGTAAAAGTTGCAGCGAATGCTGCACGTCGGCAAGATTCAGATACGCCGTAGCCGTGCGCACCACGATATCGTCGTGCACTCGATCCATTTCGATCTTCTGGTTGCGCGCGCGGTCTTCTGCGGCGTGCTGCTGCCCTCGCAACTCAGGGTTGAAAAGAGTTTGCTGGTAATCAAGTTCGAAAACGGAGGGCGCTTGTCCGCCCGGCAGAGAAGGGAAACCGTGCGTGTACGCGAGTCCTGTCCCTGTGTAAAGGTTGGGATGGAACGACGCCCGGTCCACCCGCGCTTCACCGAGAGCGACGTCGTATTGCGCCCGCGCGAGCCTCATATCGGGGCTATTTTGCAAAGCCAAGCGCACGGCGTCCTGCAGCGTCAGCGTCCCGGAATTCTGGGGCGCATTCTGCGCTCGCGCAGGAATCGCCCACAGCAGTGCCGCGAGCGCCGCCACGATCCAGAATTTCCCTCGGTTTCCGCTGTTAACGGTTCTATTCATGCCGGAGCGACTCGATCGGCTGCAATCTTGCCGCCCGATTGGCCGGCAGGAAGCCGAAGATCAAGCCCGTGGCACAGGATACTACGAAGGCCAGTACGACTGATACCCACGAAATTGGCAGCGTGATGTTCCCGATATCCGGGAATATGCTCATCAGGAAGTTCACCAGCGTGCGAAGCAAAACGGCGATCGCAATACCTCCCAGCGCTCCGACGCCGCTGATCGTGAAGGCCTCCAGCAGGAATTGAAACAAGATGGCCTCGCGCGTGGCGCCGATGGCCTTCAAAATTCCGATCTCTCGCGTGCGTTCGGTCACCGTCACTAGCATGATGTTCATGATCCCGATGCCGCTGATCGTCAGTGCGATCAAGGCAATCGCCATCAAGACCCATGTCAGGGCCCGTGCGATATCGCGAGCCGTCTGCAAGACACCCATCAGGTTTTGCACGGAATACGCCGCGCCCGCGCGGTGGCGCATTTGCAGAATCGAGCGAACCTCTCTGGTAACCTGCGGCACAGCATCCACTCCGCTCGCCTGTACGTATAAGTTCTGGTAGTAATCCGTGCCTGTGTAGTAGCGTAGCAGCGAAAACGGGACGAGAACGGATTCCGGGATGATTTCCGATGCGCCCAACGTCGCCTCGCGCTCTTGAAACACGCCGATCACGGTCAAATCCATTTCACCCACGCGCACCGTCTGTCCCA
>JASHPG010000052.1 GCA_030038275.1 Candidatus Acidiferrales bacterium
GTAAAAACCCTGCAAATAACTCATGAGCTCGCGGGCCGTCTCGCGAGTTTGTGCGATCACCGGAACGTGAAGCCGATCTTTCGCCGCCGCGAAGCGCCGAAAGTCGCCGGTGTGAATCTTGTAGACGAGAAATTTGCACGCGCTTTTTGATCCCTGACTGCGCCGGCCTTTGATCGCGGTCAATTCGTGGACGGCACGCTGCGAGTATTCCTCACGGCCGGTCATCTCGCGCAGAGTTTCGATCTCATCCGGCTTGATCGCTTCGCCGTCGAACACTCGATAGGCGACGTCCCAAGAGCGCGAGATCGGTTCGCCTATCACGTCCCGGCAGAACGCCGCGAAGCTAATTCTCGTTGGGAGCTTGGTTGTTTTTCGGCTCATTGTCGTCGTTTTCCGTGTCTGTTTGCTCTGTCGCTTCGCGCTCGGCGATCTCAGCAAGCCGCGCGTCGAGCGTCTTCGCGTCGCGCGCCTTACGTTCGAGTCCGATCGCGACCGCGCCGAGCCGCGCCGAGTTGATGAAAGTCGCTGCGGTCTTGAGCAGCGCGTTCGGACGGCGGCGACGATCGACGATCCCCGTTCGCTTCAGTTCCGACTCGACGAGAGCTTGAACCAGCAGTGAGAGCCTGATGCCGCTCAAAATTACGCGCTGCGCGTTTGTGACGTTGCCCTCGCCGCCGAGATCGGCGACGAAGCCGTCGATGATCGAAGAAACCGCTTGCTCGATTTCGGCCGCTCCGGGAACCGCTTCGGGTATCTCGCCGTTGGCAATCGTCGAGTAGACTCCTGTTTGAAGTGCCGTTTTGCCGCCAACGCTGGCGCGGTAGGCGATTAAATTCCGCTTTCCGGCTTCTACCTCCTGTGGCGTTGGTTTGCGCCTCTTATTCGGCTTTCTTTCGCGTTTTGGACTCTCGTTGCCCACCGTTTTTCACTTCCATCAGCAAACCCAATGGATTCAGCGACATTCGGAGAATGACGTTTGCCTACGGAGCAAAAGAACTGCTCGCGCCAAGCCGTTCTTCGGTACAAAGCTGCTGCCACTCCCGAAGCTCGCTTAGGTAGTAAACGGGTTTAGACCCGGAGTAGTGGCACGGCGGTCCCGTCCGGCGCGACCGCCAGACCGCAAGCGTACCCGGCGAGACGCCGAGAAACGCCGCGGCCCGCTTTGCCGTTAAAGCTGGTTCAACGCCGTTCAATGTCGTCAACTCCAGAAATAAAAAAGCGGCCAACATCGGCCGCTGCCTGAAATTTCAAACGGATTTTGCTGCGCGCGCGTGCGCCTACGACGCGAAAGCGCGGTCGACGCTCTTCTCGCCGCGATCTATCGCTTCAAGTGCTTCTTTCGCCTTCTCGTCTCCGCTCTCGGCTTTTTCGAGAACGGTAAGACCTTTCTCGGCGGTCCGTGGTTTAAGGCCGACGGCTTCGGCGGCGCGCTTTCTGGCTTCACCCCGTTCCGCCAATTTTGGCGTATCGGGCTTTTTGCTTCCCTTCTTTAGCGTCGCCTTCTTCCGCTCTGCCGCGAGAATCGTCTCGATCTCTTTTAGGCGCTTGTACTCTCGAAGCCGTTGGACTTTCGTCTTCTCGCGCTGACGGTTGGATTCAATTAGGAATCGCTCCGCCTCGATACCGCAGCCGGTCGCGGTGCTCAACAAACGCCGGCGGAAAAAATTCTTTATTCCGCATGAGTTGGTCGATGACCTTCGTCGCGAAGATACCCGGACTCATCTCGCCGCTCCGGATCGCGTCTTCGTGCTTCTCAAACTGACTCGCCAATTCTCCGGCGAACGATACGGTCGTGGTCTGGTCGTTTTCGTCTAGCCGATACTCCATAAACTCGCACGCGCTACGGACGCTTCCCCACCATTCCGGGTAACGTTGGCCGTCTTGCTCGCAATAATCGAGAAACTCTTTAATGGATTCGCCGGCCTCTCTGATTTTCTTGACCAGGCCATCCCGCAGTTTCTTCTTTCTTCCATCAACACCAACAGACTTTGCTCGGGCGCCCGGAGACGTACGGCGTACCTGAGCGGGCTTCTCATTAAGGCTTCTTATTAAGGCATTGTGGTACGGTTGACCGTGGACGGTATCTGTCGTCGGACCGACCACGGTATCTGTCGTTTCACCGCCCGCGCTTGGAGCGTCATCGGTCTTTCCGTCTGCGCCCGGACCGTGCGCGGTTGACCGTACCACGGTCAAACATTCGCCAGGATGGGATAGTGCCCATTCGTCATGCTCGATGACCCGGAACCTCGGAACTGCAAACGACCCACTCTTGCCGCTTTTGCGCCGCTGGTCTTCCTGCCAGTCTCCCGACGTGACCGGTTCAAGGAAGCCCTTCTCGACGAGACGCTCTCTGGCGCAACCGACCGCGCGTAACCCGTACCCCGTCATCTGCGCGAGCGTTTCTCTCGACGCAAACAAGATTCGTGGACCGTCCGAGTGCGCCGTGAGCGCCATCGCAGCGTCGTAAATAGAGAAGCTGGCGCCGCGGAGATGGACGCGTGCGACGCATGGCTGGGCTTTGGTCGGGTTTGGCATTTTGAGATTCTCAAAATCTAGGACAGTCGCTGTGCCATCTCGACGATCTTCGCGAGTGCGGCCAGGTAATCTCTCGCAACCGCCTCGCTCGGTTGTTTCGACGCTTCGATTTGACGAATACGCTCGCGCGTAACACCGCCTCGAAAGAAGCGTGCGACGGTTTTGAGCGACGCTCCAATCTTTATCCGCCCACGGCCGCCGTGGATGTCGGCTATATTCGCTTCAAAGTTCGTCTTCATTTGTCTCCCTAATGGCTCTTCCGATAACGATCGGCGTGCTTCTTGAAGATGCTGTAGAGCAGCGCACTTGATCGCCAGTTGCCGCACAGACACACGGCGCGGGTCTCTTCGGCTCCGCCGTCGAACTTGACGACGACGGGTTCCGAAAGGAACTTGCAATTCCCGCAGCTTCGAGTCTTGTCTCTATCTTCCATCTAATTCCGTAACGCACAAAAAGAAAAACCCGCCCGGCCGAAGCGCTTCGCTTCGACAAGGCGGGTTCGTTGGATATGGCGGTCTCGTTTCCCGCTTACAGATACGTTGTGTCCGTCCCGACAGTGAAGCGGGCGCGGAGTTCTGCGCGACAGTGTCGCGCTTCATGCAAACAAACTACTCCGACCACTCGCGCGGCTTATTGGTTATTCGCCGTCATACCCTGTTTTGCGCCGGGCAACGCGCCCTAAAGCGAGAATCGCGCTTGCTACAAACCGTTCGACGCGAATAATTTTAGCGGGGTTGCATTAGATGTCAAGATATATTTTGTAATAGAAAAAACACTCGTTTTTTTTCTTTGGCGCGTGTTCAGCCGCACGCTCGACGATCACTTGATTAGGCTCTCGGCAGTCCTGCGGAGTTCATCCATAATCCCGCTAAACGCAGTGGCGAAGGCGAAGTAATCGTTGTCTTTCTCGAACCGCGAAATCGCACGTTCCCATTTCTCGACGAGATTTATCTTTCGGACCTCTGGACCGGCCATGTCGCGATCCGTGGTGGGCATTTAGCGCCCAAATGGAGCAGTAACGGGCTTTAGCGACGATAACGTCGATTACAGCGGCGCGACGTAACCAAAAGAAAAATCGGCAAGTAGTCGATTTTTCTTTTGGTTCGACTACTCGCCGATTTCGCTTCGAAGGCAGATGCTCTATCCAGCTGAGCTACGGGCGCGCGGATTTATGCCGATTTTAGAACTTTCACACGCCGCCTGGCTAGGTGTTCTAATTGACTGTGGAAGGCTGCAGCTGATCTCTCAAGGAATTCCCGGGCGCCACCGCTACGCTGTGCCGAACTGGCCGGTCCCTTTCACTTTCTCAGCGCCGGCATCACGGAGGCGATCTTCAAACTCCACGCGGGATTCCGCGGCAGGGTCGATCACCCCAATCAGAATCTTGCCGTAGGAAATTTCGGGATCGTAAATATCGAATTTCCAATGAAGCAGTTTCGCGGTGATGAGCAGCGTTACGATCGTCGCGAAGATCGCTCCGAGCATCGTGAGTTCGTAGGTGACGATCCCACTTGGCCACTTAGAAACCACGGGCATCCCACCCGAAATAATGTGAGATGGATACGCGATTTGTGTGTACCACGCAAGCGCGTACCCACTAACGCCGCCTAACAGCCCGCCCAATGCGGCAATCCAAGGCATCGACGTCCCTCGGTCCGCACGCCCGAAATCGTATTCCTCAAACGGCTCGGGCGACATTACCAGGATCCTTTGGGACGGCACGCCTGCGGACTGCAACGTTTTCAGCCCACGATCCGCAGATCGGGGATCGGCAAATAGTCCGTAGATCGAATCGACACTAGCCATTTCACTTCGCTCCCGCTTCTGCTTCGGATGCCGCCAAAACTGTCTCCAAATGCTCGCGTTCCACCGACTGCCCGGCCTTCAACTCCCAAACGGCGATGATCGGGACGGCCTTCGCAAACAGCATGTACAGTAGCGCCATGGCGGCGAACGTTCCAGCCGTGATGATGATTTCCGTCCAGCTCGGACGATACGATCCCCAGCTGAAAGAACCATATTTATGCGCGAGCGACGGCACGATAATAAGGAACCGTTCGATCCACATGCCGATCACCACGGCAATTGACGCGATCACAGTGCCGGTGATGGTACGCAGCTTCTTGATCGCCAGAATCGGCATGGGCAGGATGAAATTGCAGAACACCATGGCCCAGAAGAGCGGCGAAAAACTGCCTCGCTGCGTTAGCCAGAAAACCGACATCTCGTATTTCTCGTTGCCATACCAGCCAGTCAGCCGCTCGGAAAATACGAAATAGAACCACAGTAAGCTCATCACCAGCAGCAGCTTGCCTAGGTTTTCGAAGTGGATGGGCCGCAGATATTCCTCAAGGTGCAAGAACTTGCGAAGCCCAGCCATGGCAATGATCAGCGCCGCGATACCGCTGAAGATGGCTCCCGCCACGAAATACGGAGCGAAAATTGTGGAATGCCACATCGGCACCGGCGCCATGGCAAAGTCCCACGAAACGATGCTGTGGACCGACACAGCGACCGGAATGATCGCAATCGCCATGATGTGCATCGCTGTTTCCAACCTGTGCCATTGTTTCGGTGTGCCGCGCCACCCCAGCGCTAAAAAGCCATACACGCGCTTCCGGAAACCGGACGCACGGTCGCGGATAAGTGCAAAATCCGGCAGCATGGGCAGCAGCAGGAACGTGACGCTGCCGATCAAGTAGGTGTTGATGGCGAAAAAGTCCCACAGCAGCGGCGACCGGATGTTCGGCCAAATGCCCCGCTCACTCGGATACGGAAACAGCCAGAACGCCAGCCATGGCCGTCCCAAGTGAATAATTGGAAACGAGGCGCCGATGGACAGCGAGAAGACCGTGATGACTTCCGCGCAGCGAGTTACCGGCCGCCGCCACGTCGCATTGCACAGCCGAAGGATCGCCGAAATGAGCGTGCCTGCGTGGCTCAACCCGATCCAGAAAACGAAATTAGTGATGTAGAACGCCCAGAATACGGGACGATTGAGGCCGGTGACGCCAAGCCCGTCGTAAATTTGGCGGCCGAAAAAAGAGACGGCGACGATCACGACCGCAAGGAAAAAAATCAGCGCGATGAAGTATCGCGGCGACACGACGGAAAGCGGCCGCAGCAAATCCTCGTTGATCTGTTCAGGCGTTTTCGTCGCCATTCCACGAGTCCCGTTGCAAATATGTGATTTTCGGTCGTGTTCCAAGCTCGTCCAGGAGCTTGTTTCCGCGGCTTGATGCCGCCATTCGCGACACCTGGCTGTTCGGGTCGCTCAAATCTCCGAACACCATCGCGTTCGTCGGGCAAGACTGCACACATGCGGGCTGAATTTCGCCGTCTTTTACATCCCGCTTTTCGGCTTCCGCCTTGATTTCCGCCGCTTTGATGCGCTGCACACAGAACGTGCACTTCTCCATCACTCCTACTTCGCGCACGGAGACATCCGGATTCAGTTGCAAGTTCAGCGGCTTCTCCCAGACTGGATTGTAAAAATTGAAGAACCGCACGTTGTAGGGGCATGCATTCGCGCAGTATCGAGTGCCGATGCACCGGTTGTAAATCTGGCCGTTGAGCCCTTCGTCCGTGTGATAGCTGGCAAATGTCGGGCAGACGGGCTCGCAGGGTGCCGCATCGCACTGCTGGCAAAGCACGGGCATGAATTTCACCCTCACGTCCGGGAAATCGCCCTCGTAGTAGCGTTCCACGCGAATCCAATGCTTCGCCCGGCCGCCCGCGGCCTGTTTGTCACCCACGGTCGCGATATTGTTTTCCGCATGGCACGCCACCACGCACGCCTCGCAGCCGGTGCAGCGGTCCAGATCGATGACCATGCCCCATTGATGACCCATTGGTCCTCCGAATTCCTCGCGTTACGCCGCAGTAGCTCTCAAATTACCGGTGCTTCAATTCCGGCGACTCCTCGCGCAAACTGGCTCCGAACAAAATCAGACTCCCTTCGCCCGCCCGCGAAATCTTCACGCGCGTTGCCGCCCACGCCAGCGCGTTTGCTCCAGCTACCGTTTCAGGCGCCAGGATCGAGATCGGGTTCGCACCTCGATTGCTGGCGAATCTTGTGAAGTTTTCGTGGCCCTGCCCGATGGGCATCGCAACCACGCCTGGAGCGATTCCAGGCGTGATCATCGCCGGAGCTTTTAGCGTTCCATGCTGCGAAGCAACTTCCACCAAATCCGCCTGTTTAATCCCGAGCTTGTTCGCCGTAGCCGGATTTAGTTCCACCCACGACCCCCACATCGCGGTCGAGGTCGGATCAGGCGCTTCTTGCATCCAAGGCAATCCCGCAAGCGACCCGTCGTAGAGCATCTGCGATGCAAACGGCATGAAGTAGAACGGAAACTCGGCCGCGTCGCCATCGAATTGCGCGGCCGCATAACTCAAGCGACCCGCGACCGTTTTCCCAGTTGATTCGTCCGTGTTCGTTTGCCCTTCCGGCCCCCACCAGCCCCCCTGCTGCTGTGCATTCGACCAAAAATCGTCTGCCGTCTTCGCGTCTTTGGATCCCTTCGCTTTGTAGAGCGCGGCGAAATCCGCCTGGATCGCCTCGTCGTAAGTCTTCCACGGCAGGGCTGTCGCCAAATTGCCGCCAAGTTGATGCGCCAGATCGAGCAGCACCTCAGGCGTCGATCGCGTATCGTGTAGTGGCAATACCGCCGGAGACGCAACGCTCACGACAGTACGAAGAGATCCCGAATCCGGCGTGTCTTCAATCCAAGATTCGAGCGGCGAGTGATCCGGAAGGATCAGGTCGGCATATGCGCTGGTTTCGTCTATAAAGCTCCCAAAGCTCGCGATCAGCGGCGCCTTTTCAAGCGCTTCGCGCACCCGCCACGCTGTAGGCGTGGCAAACACTGGATTCGCGCCGTAAATCAGCAAGGCTCCAACCGAACTCGGATTTGAACTGATCTGCTCGGCCAATGCCCGAACTGCGTCGGCTCCCGAAGATTCCTGTGCGCCGGATTTGCCGTTGCCGGAAGTCCAGACTGGACTGAACTGAACGCCGCCTGGTTTTTCGGCGCTTCCGAGCAACGCGTTCAGCGCATTGGTGGCCGCCGCATTGACCAAGCCGTTCGTATGCGCTGTCGCCGCATCACCGATCAAAGCCACCGCCGGTCCATGAGCCGCCGCTTCGTGGGCAATCCGCGCGACCGTTGCCGCCTTGACTCCGGTCTGCGCTTCTATTTTCTCCGGCGCGAAATCCGTCAGACCCTCAGACCATCCTTCGATCAACGCACCAGCCGGCCCGGCGGAAGATGCCGGCCGCAACTTTTCGGCAATCAACACGTGCGCGATGCCCAGCGCCAGCACTCCCTCGGACCCTGGTGTGCACGGAATCCATTCATCAGCATTCGCCCCGGTCTGCGAAATGCGCGGCTCGAACTGCACGAATTTTCCCCGCATTCCCAGCCGGCCTTCGCGCATTTGACCGTATCCAAGCGACTGCGCCACCGGCGAATTCCACGTTCCTAGAAAATTCGCGCCAAATGAAATGACGTAATTGCTCTGGCTCAAATCCACCGTCGGAGGCGCGTCGTGACGGAAACTCGCCGCATTCGCGGCGCGAACTACCCGCTCGTCGAAAAATGCGAACTCGATGTACTGCGAATCCTTGAAACCGCCGGCAAATGTAGCCGCGATATTTTTTCGCTGGCCACGTAGAGGGCTCGTCAGAAAAACTAGCCGGTTTTGCGAACTCCCGCTATGAAGCGACGAAAGCTGCGCCATCAAGCGCTTCATAGCCTCGTCCCACGAAATTGCCTTGAACTGTCCCGATCCGCGCGCCCCCGAACGCATCAGCGGCGTCCGCACGCGTTCTGGATGATAGGTCACCTGCAGGCCCGCCTGTCCCCGCGGACACAACTTCCCGTGGTTGATCGGGTGCGCCGGATTCCCTTCCAGTTTCTTCGCCAGTCCCATCTGCATCAATCCGAGCTGCCCGTTGCGCACGACCTCCGCGTCGCCTTCCATCACCCGGACCAGCAAGCCGCAACCCGCGGGACACAGCGTGCAGACGCTCGGCTTCCATGTCGCCACCCCGGGAATCAGGTCTTCTTCCGGAATAAACCGGATCAATTGGTGATCCGGACTCCCGCACGCATCCAGCGCCGCCGATGCGCCGGTGATCGCCGAAATTTTCAGAAAGTCGCGTCGTTGCATTCGATTCGTCCCATTCGCTCGTCAATTTCACGGCAAAATGCGTCCTCTTCGTTTCCGCCCTCGTAATCAGTAATGGCAGGTCACGCAATCCACCGGCGCGCCGTGCTGCTGGTGGCACTCCACGCAGAAACCCATCGTCAGGTTCACTGACCGCACTGCCACAGTCTGCTTGCTCATGTCGCCGTGGCACGTCGAACACTGCACGCCCGCGCGAATGTGCGGAGCGTGGTTGAAAAACACGTGTGCTTCCGGCGCGAATCCGTATACCCGCTGCCAAGGCACGTCTTCTCCTCGATTGAAATACGCTGTGAGCTTCTTGATCTCCGGCGTATTCGTCGCGATCACGCGATGGCATGTCATGCAGAATTTCACGCTGGGTATCCTGGCGTCCGGCCCCTGATTCACTCCCGCGTGGCACATAACGCACTGCAACCCTTTCGCGATGTGAACCTTGTGTGGGAACTGAATCGGCTGTGTGGGCTGTGGGCGATAATCGAAAAAATCGGCAACCGCAGCGCCGATTGTCCGGTGCGCCGGAGTGAAAACCGCGGAACCCGTGTCCTGAATGTCGCTGAATGGCCCGTTTTCAGCGGATAACTCGCGCTGCACTGCGAAACACGCTAGGGCTATTGCGCCAACGATTACCGCGATCCTAACCCCACGGTACAGACCGCGCCGGGATGAAAGCAAAATGGCCCTCGTCGAAATAGGTTCGGTTACGAACCCGCCATACTACACATCCGCTCCTCCGCTGTAAACCGGGATTTCCGCCTGTGTCTTGGCCCAATAATTCTGTCACCCCTTAACGGCCCAGTGAAAATGTCACCCTATGAACCAGGCGACATTTCGCTTGAGTCAGAAAGAGTTGCAACGAGTGGCCGTCATCTCCTCGTGCGTGCAAGGAACCCTGACGTGTGCCAGAGCTGCGGAGCTGCTCGATCTATCGCCTCGGCAGGTCCAACGTCTCAAATCGCGCTATCGGCAAGGCAGCGCAGCGGCTCTGGCGCACGTCAGCCGCGGACGCCCTAGCCCGCGCCGCTTATCCCAAACCTTGCGCCAGCGCATTCTCCTGCTGGCCCGCACCCGCTATGCCGGTTTCAACGATCATCACCTCTGCGAGAAGCTGGTCGAAGTCGAAGGTCTATCTCTGGGCCGGGAAACCCTTCGCCGCATTTTGCGCTCCGCAAGCCTTGGCTCCCCGCGTAAACGACGCACACCTGCTCATCGCCTGCGCCGTCTCGCGCGGGCTCGCGAAGGCGAAATGCTCCTGCTCGACGCCAGCCTCCACCGCTGGCTCGAAGATCGCGGCCCCGCACTTACCCTGCTCGGCTTTCTCGACGACGCTACCCGCCAGGTCCTGGCCGCCGCATTCTTCTCCAGCGAAGACGCCCGCGGCTATTTCCGCCTGCTCCGCCGCTTGTTGCGCCGTCACGGCGTTCCTCTCAGTCTCTACGGCGATCATCACAGCGTCTTTGTCCGCAACGCAGCGTCGGCAAGGACAACGTCGTGCAGTGGCAGGGCCGCTTGTTCCAGATCCCACCCCAGCCGAAACGCTTCAGCTTCGCCGGGGACAAAGTGCAAATCTACGAATCGCTCGAAGGAGAGGTCTCGATCTATTACGCAAATACCAAACTCCACCACGCGGTGACTAACTTAACCGGGGTGACATTTTCATCGGGCCGTTAGGGTGACATTTTCACGTTGCTATAACACCCGGGATTTCCGTCTGGATGGCCGCCTACAGGTCACCGCCCCGTATGGACTAGCCCCTCCCTCACGCCGCTTCCTACGCCGGAGCTAACCTGATTTCACTGGATGGGAATGATCAAGATCGCGTACTTCGTGCCACCAAACATAACGAATGGCCGGTGCGTATCTGGATGCACGTCCGCTAATGGGAGACCCGACTCATTGGCGATCTTCGCGTCCAAGATCATGATGTGGGGAGGGATGTGAATGTAGTCTTTCGCCCCAGCAGGCAGCTTTTCCGCAAACGGATCAATATTGCTCCAGGCAGACCCACCCTGGAGCATGTACGAGTATCCCGGTTTACTCGAATCTGGCGGGCGTCCCGTGCCGAACGCCTCAATGAAAGCGAGTCCGTTGGCATCGAAACAAGCAGGCAGAGGGTCGGGATCACCATCACTCGCCGGAATGCAGGTCCAGCCATTGTTACCGTCGCGCAGTACAATCCACTGGCCTTTCTTGCTGCGAATGGCGACGGCGGCATGCGCAGCGATGCCAGCCGGAGCGGCTGATAGCGCACGGCGAATCTGTGGTTCACGCTGCTGCGACCGAGCGGATGCACCCAACGACGTCACAGCAAAGATCACCATTGCGAGAAGCCGCAGCCGTCGCAGACTCATCGGGTCTCCGAAATTCTAAGCTTTCAGAACTGAAGTGCCGGAACGTTACGATGCAGAAACCACCGGTCGAGCACCACATGGCGCGAAAACCACCCGTTCCTCAAGAGCACGCGCCCAAGCGATTCGATCCACGACTCTGGCAGCCGCGAACCAATGGCCGTTGAAACATCGCGCCCTGAATCGCCAAACCGCCCCGCCAGAGCGCTTCGGTACGGCTCAAGCGCTTCTCGCGTGTATTGTCCAGCCGCTGCCGCAATCACTTTCGCGGCCAACAGTCCCGACTCGATCGCCGGACGAATGCCCTCCCCGCTCTGGGAATACGCCAACCCCGCCGCATCTCCGATCAACAGCACGCCATCACCAGCCACGTTGCGGTTCGTTTTCGAATACAACAGGTACGCGTGGCCGATCATAGGACCTGGCAAATCGAACGTAACCTTGTTCGTCTGGCGCAAAAATTTCACAAACTCCGCAACGTGACGCGGCAATCCGTGCGGATCGAGCCGCCCCAAGCCGATATTCAAAAAATTCTGTTTCCGGAAGCACCAGCCGTAGCCCTTCATGTCCGCGCAGAAAAACAGCTCCGGCACTTCGCCTTCCACCCCGCAGCCTCTGCGTTGCTCCGGCGTCATTTCAAATTCGATTTCTTGCGCCGCCACAGCTGTCTCTTTGCGCGCATCGGCTCCTAAATGCCGCGCCACTGGGCAAAAGTGACCTCCCGCGCCAATCACGATCCGCGCCGTAATTTCGCCATTCACCACCCAACCACCGTCCACTCGCTCAAGTTGGTTCAGCGGCGTATTCTGTAGCACGCGCGCGCCGGAACGCCTCAACAGGTACGCGTCAAACTCGCATCGCCGAATCCCGTAGCTAACTGGCTTCCCGTAGCTCGTTTGCACTTCGGGCCCACCAATGCGGCCGGTGCGAAATCCGCTCAGCGGCTGTAAGACATGACCTTTCCCGTATTCCGCGGTATCAATCTCCAGCTCCTCAATAACGGCGGGCGTGATCCATCCACCGCAAACCTTATCGCGCGGGAAGGTTCGCTTATCGATGATCGTGGTATCGATTCCCGCCCGCCGCAGAGACCACGCGCACGCGGACCCCGCCGGACCGGCGCCGACGATCAGGGCGTCGCATGCATCCATTTTTCTTCTTTCGCCGCAGGCTGTATATCTTCGTACAAGTGCGCCCGCGTCCATGGTATCTGCCGGCAGTTCGCTCCAGCGAACGCGATTTGAAACAGCTGCAACCCTCCGGACCGGAACGCAGCGAGCGATCCCGCCAGATACAACCGCCACGCCCGCACGAACTCCGGCCCGAACATTTGTGTCACTCGATCCACGGATGTTTCAAACCGCGCTAGCCAATGCTCCAGCGTCTTCGCATAGTGCATCCGCAAGTTCTCCACGTCGAGCACCGAAAGATTCCCTGGCTCGAAAACCGGGGCCACTTCGCTCAACGCCGGCGCGTACGCGCCCGGAAAAATCCGCTTCCGCATCCATGGGCTGAACGGATGCGGGTAATTGCGCCCGATGAAATGCACCAGACCGCGTCCCCAGTCTCCGATCGTGCGGTGAATCACGCGGCTAAATTCCTCATAGTGGCGCAATCCGACGTGCTCCAGCATTCCCACCGACATGAACGCGTCCTGCCGCCCGGAAATGTTCCGGTAATCGTCCTCAATGAACTCCACTTGCCCCGATAACCCTTCTCGTTTCGCCTGTTCCCGCGCATACACAATTTGCTCGTGCGAAATATTGAATGCCCGCACCGTCACGCCGTAATGCTTCGCCATGTGCAGTGCCAGCGCGCCCCACCCGCATCCCGCATCCACCACCTTTTCGCCCGGCTGCAGTTGCACCTTGCGGCAGACGTGATCCATCTTCGCCACTTGCGCGTCCTCAAGCGTCGCCCCGGTCGTCGGAAAATACGCGCACGTGTACACCATCCGCTTATCCAGCCAAAGTTTGTAGAAATCGACGTTCAGGTCGTAGTGCCGGTGAATATTTTTTCGTGACCCGCGAGTGGTATTGTCATTCACGCGGTCTAGCCACCATGATCGCAGCCGTGCATACCACGCCGCCTTTTCGCCGCTCTGCATGAACCGCATCAGTTCTTCGAGAAATGCCGTCAGGTCGCCGCGTACCTCGATCCGCCCATCGGAGTACCCGTCGCCGAAAGCCATTTCTGGATCGAGCGCCAGTTTCGCCAGCATTCGGCGGTCCGACACGACGACCGTCGTTGACTTCGATCCGTCATTGGTCATCAAGTCAGCGGCGTCCCGCCCGACCGCCAGTTGGAACGGTGGATTCCCAGCCATTCGCAGAATTTTTCGTGTCAGCCATTGTTCCGTGGAAGAGAAGTTCATTGTGCCACCTCCGACTTCGAGCGGCCCTCAGCATCCGCTTGAACTTGCGCTTGAAATGTGCGTTTTTATTAATCCACTCCGCATACAAATGTCAATATTTCAGCTCACCGCTTCCGGCCAGCTCGCTTGCGGATCGACCGGACGAATCTTCTCCCGGCGCGGCATAAATCTCAGGATCGAGATGGCCGGCCCAAAGCACTGGCAGACGCATTGTGCGGTCCCTGGGCCCCCCTAGGTCTCCGGGCTGCGTGTCTTCCGCGAGGCTGCCACAAATTGCCGCGAATCCCGTTTCCCTGCGATTCGCACGGTGCTTGCCTGCGGTCCCTTTTCGCCCCGCTCCTCGGCGAAGTTCACTACCGTTCCGACTCTCAGCCGTTTGAATCCGCCGTTTAGCACGCTATCTTGATGGAAATAGATCTCGCGCCCGTCCGGCGCGGCGATAAAACCATATCCTTGATCTGGGAAAATCCTCTGGACGCGCGCCACGGGCGGAGGCTCGTGTGTTTTCACCTCGCGCCTTTGCCTTCGCGCGTAGTCCTGCAATCTCCGGCACGCTGCCTCGAACGCCTGATTGATCGCCAATCGTAGGTTCTTTCGCGGCGCATCTAGCTCCGCTTCCTTGCTGACCGCTGTCTCCCTTACCTGGCGCAGACGGTGCGCCAGCGTCGGTGCGCGCTTCACCACGATTTCCCCGCCGGGCAGCGTCAAGTCGATCCGCACGCCATACGCTGCTCCCTTACGCTTATGTCGATGTGGGACTTCAACCGCCACGCGGCATCCCATAATCGGTTTGTAGAACGTCTCCAGTTTTCCGGCTTCCGATCGAATCCACTCCTTTACATTCTCCGAGGATTCCATATTCCGAAAGGTGATCTGCATCAGCAATTCCATACGCGAACTCCTGAAGGTGGCTACTGCTATGGGAGCGCTTTCGCCGCCGACTAGCACGCCGCCAACTGCCCCTCTTTTATGATAATCCTGAGGACCCGGCCGGAAACGAGTGAAACGCGATTCCAGGTCGTTCACCTTCCTTCAAATAGGCTGCAGTGGGTCAGCTTGAAGTTTCCTGATCGGGAGACGACCAGACAAAAATCCAACCTATCTCATAACAAATGGGTTCGGAGCCTTCCCGACGGTGTCGATCCACACGCTCTTCGTCTGTAAATATTCGCGAATCGCGTCAATGCCGCTTTCTCTCCCGATCCCGGATCTCTTATATCCGCCAAATGGAGACATATAGCTCACCGCGCGGTATGTGTTCACCCATACCGTCCCAGCCGCCAGCCGTTCAGACATCGTCAGCGCGCGCCGGATGCTGGTCGTCCACACGCCCGCCGCCAGCCCGTACATCGTATCGTTCGCGATCCGGATCGCTTCCTCTTCGTCTTCGAATGGAATAATCGAAAGCACCGGCCCGAACACCTCCTCCTGCGCGATGCGCATCTCTGGCTTCACGCCCGTAAAAATCGTAGGCTCCACGAACCAGCCGTCGCCGCATTCCGGCCGTTTTGCGGGCCCGCCGCCGAGTGCGCACACTGCGCCCTCTTCTTTCGCGATGCGAATGTAATCGAGCACCTTCTGGTACTGCGGCTGAGTCGTAACTGGCCCAACTTGCGTCGATGTCTCAAGCGGGTTGCCCATTTTCGCCGTCTTAGCCAAAGCGAGCAGTTTTTCCACGAATTGCTCGTAAATCGGCCGATGGATCAGCGCCCGCGAACCCGCGATGCATGTTTGTCCCGTCGCGGCAAAAATTCCGGAGACGACCCCCTTCACCGCCTCCTCCACCTCGGCGTCGTCAAACACGATATTCGCGGACTTCCCACCCAACTCCAGCGTCACGTGCTTGATCCCGCGGGCGGCCATTGCATAAACCTGCTCGCCGGTTTTGTCTCCTCCGGTAAACGCCACTTTCGCCACATCTCTATGCGTCACCAGCGCCTCGCCCACTTCATTCCCGAACCCGGTGACGATATTCACCACGCCCGGCGGAAATCCCGCGCGCTCAAAAAGCTCTCCGAATTCCAGCGCTGAAACCGACGAAAACTCCGACGGCTTCCACACCACCGTGTTCCCAGCAGCCAACGCTGGCGCCAGCTTCCATGTCGCCAGCAGCAGCGGCGAATTCCACGGCGTAATCGCAGCGACCACGCCAAGCGGCTCTTCACGTGTAAAGTTGAAGACGCCCGGCTTGTCGATCGGGATCACTCGCCCTTCGATCTTGTCCGCCAGCCCGCCAAAATAATGAAACCACTGCGGGATATAGCGCACTTGTGCGGCCATCTCGGCTATTAGCTTCCCGTTGTCGGTGCTCTCGATTTTCCCCAGCCGCTCGGCATCTGCCGCGATTAAATCCGCCAGCTTCCGCAGCAGATGGCCTCGTGCTGTGGCCGTAAGCCCCCGCCACGCGGGATCGTGAAACGCCGCCTTCGCCGCCGCTACCGCTCGGTTGATATCCTCCTTCGCGCTTCTCGGGACCAGCGCCCACGGCCGCGCGGTGTACGGATTCATCGATTCGAACCACTTGCCCGTACTTGGCTCGGCCCAATTGCCGCCGATTAGCAGCCGGTGCTTCTTCATCTCCTCCGGCTTTTCGGCGGCGGCATTCGTCTGTCGAGTACTTGTCGCCATAATCAGCCCTTCGAGCCAGCTTCCTTCTGCTGCTCCTGCAACACTTCCCTCGCTACCCGGAACGAATCCACCGCCGCCGGCACGCCGCAATAAATCGCCACCTGCAGCAGTACTTCGCGAATCTCCTCGGGAGTCACGCCGTTCACCAGCGCGCCCTTTACGTGCATTTTCAATTCGTGCGGACGATTCAGCGCGCTAATCATCGCCAGATTCAGCATGCTGCGCGTTTTGCGTGGCAACTGCTCCCTGCCCCAAATTGCGCCCCAGCAATATTCCGTCACCAATTCCTGCAACGGCCGGTTGAAATCGTCAGCCGCCGCAAAGGCCTTATCGACGTATTCCTTGCCTAGAACCGAGCTTCGAATCTGCCGTCCCCGCTCAAACGTTGCCTTATCCATATCCGTCCTCGTCTCCTCACAGTGAATTTCAAATCAATCTTTCGTGTCTCGCGCCCACTGTCCGCTCTAAGCGAAAGCGCAGCAGTTTAGCCCTGCCGGCGCGGGTAACCCGGAATTCAGCTTTGCGCTCTCGCGCACCCCCCGGCCTACTGCGAACCTACTCGCACTCCTGCCCATTCTTCCACGATCCTCGTCATCGCCGTCATGTCCGCATCGAGACCCTCCGACGCAGTCGCGATCGACAGCAGTTGCCGCACAGCGCTTCCCACTACCATTGGCACTCCCAGAGCATCCGCTTCGCCCATACACAATCGGATGTCCTTGTTCAGCAGGCCGATGCCAAATCCATAGCTGAACGTTCGCGAAATCACGTGCTGCTTGATTTTGTCCTGGGTCGCGCTATTACGGGCCGTTCCCGCATTAAACACATCCACGATCAGCGAGGGATCAAGTCCCGCTTTCACTCCCATCACGATCGCTTCCGACGTAATCGCCATCGCCGTCGCGGACAGCAAATTGTTTAACAGCTTCATCGTCTGCCCTTGCCCCGCCTGCGTCCCCACGACGAATATTTTGCCCAGGTTTTCCAGCACCGGCTTCACCGTTGCCAGCGCGTTCTCAGGGCACGACAGCATCACCGCCAGCGTTCCTTTCTCTGCGCCCTTGATTCCGCCGCTCACCGGCGCGTCAACAGCCGTAATTCCCTTCGCCGCCAGCCCTTCGGCAACCTGCTTTGCCACCGTCGCGCCGGTGGTGGACGTGTCGATGAAAATTTTCACCTTCTTGCCTTCGACCACTCCCTTCGGCCCAAGCGCCACCGCATGGACGACGGGCGGTGTCGGCACGCTCGCGAACACAACCTCCGCCGCTGACGCAACGCCCGCCGGCGAATCCGCCGCCGCGGCTCCCGCCTTCACCAGCGGCTCCATCGCCGCTTCCAACGGGTCGTAAACCGTCAACCCGTATCCCGCATCGATGAGCCTGCGCGACATCCGCGCTCCCATCTTTCCCACGCCCACAAATCCCAGACTCGGCTGCGCCATTTCGCTCCTCTCGCTCAATTCGCCGCTCTGCTCGCGGCCCGCATTATGCTCCTTTTCCTCCGCGTCTCACAATTGACGTCCCCTCGCGCTTGGTTCATCCTATGCCGCCCGAGCGGCGATCCGCTCACACCGTTCACAGTCTGAGTCTGATGTCTCGGGAGCGAAACAGCCGGGGCCTCAAACCTGTATGCGGAGCTGTTTTGTGGGTCGCACCTTTAGGTGCTACACAAAGTCGCCGTTGTCTCGCGGCTTTAGCCGACTGAAGCTCCCTGCTGCCAAGTTTCATGCAAGCTCTTTCGGCCCGGGGAACGACTTTGAACATCAGACGCTTAGAGACTGTTCATTCAGCGTGTTCACGCCCACTCCAGAGAGGAGCCTCGCGTGTCCATCGAACCATTTGAACTTTTCGCCATTCGCTACGGCCATCTCGGCGATCGCCATCCGGACGAAAACTTCATCGCCGCCGATCCGCACGAATTTGCCTCCGATCTGGACTACTTCGTCTGGGTGGCACGCCGTAGCGATTCAACCTTTGTTTTCGATACCGGCTTCTCCGAGGAAGCCGCCGCGCGCCGTCGCCGCAACTGGATTCGCCATCCTGTCGATTCTCTGCGCCTCATCGGCGTCGATCCAGGTCGCGTCACGGATGTAGTCATCACGCATCTCCATTACGACCACGCCGGCAATCTCGATCGCCTCCCTCTCGCGCGCTTCCACCTTCAGGACCGCGAAATGGCTTTCGCCACCGGCCGTTCGATGTGCCACGGCGTGTTGCGCGCGCCTTTCGATCTGGAAAACGTCCTACAGATGGTTCGCCATGTCTATAACGAGCGCGCTGCCTTCCACGATGGCGACTATGAACTCGCTCCCGGTCTCACCATGCACCGCGTTGGCGGACATTCCGCCGGCCTACAAAGCGCCAGAGTCTGGACGCGCCGCGGCTGGGTCGTCCTCGCCTCCGATGCCGCGCATCTTTACGACAATTTCGAGAAACGCCGCCCTTTCCCTGTCGTTTACAACGTCTCCGAAATGCTCGAAGGTTTCGACCTTCTCTACCGCCTCGCCGATTCTCCCGCGCACATCATTCCGGGGCACGATCCGCTCGTCATGCGCCGCTACCCTGCCCCGAGCGCCGAACTCGAAGGCATCGCCCTCCGCCTAGATGCGCCGCCCACCCAGGATTGATCCTCCGCGAACTCCGCCATGTTGCGTATGGGCACGGCATGGCTGTGCCCGCCGTCAACCATTACGCGCGGCGCACCGCGTTAAATCGGCACCTATTCGCGCCGCCCTTCAGCGCGGCGAGAGAGCGGCGGTGAACATCACGCACTCGCGTCTTCGTCGCTCCCGAGAGCGACCGACGCATGATTTGCCTTGTACCGCCTTGCCCTTGACGTAAAATACCTCCGCGAAAAGCGATCGGCTCAGAGGCGCACCTCGATGAAATTTGGCAGCTCGTTTCTCATGCAGCTTCCCCGGCCTTGGAACAGCGAATCTGAGCGCAAAATGCTCGCGAACGCTCTCGAACAAGCCGAACTCGTCGATCGCTCCGGATTTGATTACGTCTGGTCCACCGAACATCATTTCCTCGAGGAATATTCCCACTCCTCGACGCCCGAGCTTTTCCTCGCCGCCTGCTCGCAGCGCACCCGCAACGTCCGCCTCGGCCATGGCATCGTCCAGACGCCGCCCAACGTCAACCATCCCGCGCGTATCGCCGAACGTATCGCCTCCCTCGACCTTCTTAGCAACGGCCGCTGCGAATTCGGCACCGGCTCCGGCGCCACCGTCACCGAACTGGGCGGTTTCAATGTCGCGCAGCCCGAAAAAAAAGCCGCGCAGCTCGAAGGCTTCCGCGTCGCCGTGCGCATGTTGGTCGAAGATCCCTTCACCGGTTTCGACGGCAAATACGTCAAAGTCCCGCCGCGCAACGTTGTCCCCAAGCCGCTCCAAAAGCCGCACCCGCCGCTCTGGATGGCCTGCTCGCGCCGCGAATCGATTCTGGACGCCGCCCGCCTCGGCCTCGGCGCCCTCACCTTCTCCTTCGTCAGCCCAGACGAGGCCCGCCAATGGGTGCGCGATTACTACAACACCATCGAGAACGAGTCGATTCCTCTCGGCTACGCCGTAAATCCCAATTTCGCCGTCGCAGCGCCGTTTCTCTGCCATCCGGACGAAAACTATCTCCGCAAAATCGCCGACGAAAACTATGGCTTCTTCCTCTACGCGCTCGGCCACTACAGCTTCTTCGGCGAGCATCATCCTGGCAAAACTCAAATTTGGAATGAGTTCAAAACCAATCCCAACGGCAAAGCCGCTGCCCCTGAAGCTTCCGCTCAGACCTGCGTCGGCACCCCCGAAGTCCTTCGCCGCCGCCTTCGCGAATTCGAGGACGCTGGAATCGATCAGGTTTGTTCCATCGGCGCGGTTGCGAATATTCCGCACGAACTCTACTGCTCCACCATCGAAATCTTCGCCAAGGACATTCTTCCCGAATTTAAGGATCGCGAACTAGCCAACGCTCGCCGCAATGCCGAGCGCCGCGCGCGCATCTCCGAAAAAGCGATGGCCCGGAAACCCAAAGAAACGCCGGTCGAAGTCGATATCGCCATTCCGTCCGCGGGTCACCACTAAGCATCTGCGCAAGCCAGCCTCAAGGCGATTGTCGCGGCAAGCACTAGCCCGGTAAATCCGCGCTCAACTCCTTTCCCTACTTTCATTTGAGGTATGCACCCGTTGGTGCTGCGGATGGCCCACCCCTAAACTGATCGGGCGGTCTTTTGTCGCGCTACTCGCGTTTGGAGGAAGTATGAACAAGCTCGTCCGACGGCTCCTTTACTGCACGTCAATCCTTCTGCTGGCCTCCGTGCTTCTTGTCCCACAAGGCACATTTGCCCAGCCCACAAACCACGTTGTCTCCTCCGCCGATTTGCAGCGCGACGTCATATCCGCATCCGCCGCGCGTCAGCAGAACATCCAGGAGGTCGAAAACTTCCTCTCCAGGCCCGGAGCTCGCCAGGCGCTCGAATCAGCGCATATCAATTACCAGCAGGTGAAAGACGCCGTCCCACAGCTGGGCAATCAGGAACTCGCGCATCTCGCGAAGATTTCGCAAAACGCGCAGAGCCGCTTCGCGGCAGGTAGCCTTAGCGACCGCGATCTGCTCTTCATTCTGATCGGCGTCGCGGTCATCATCCTGATCGTTGTCGCTGCCTAAGGGTTTGCGCGAAATTGGGCTACGGTGAAATCGACGCGCGGCTAGGCGGCGGGTATCTCCGAGGAGCGCCTGGCCGCGCACTGTCCCCCAAGATCTCCCCGCGCTGGGGTGCATCCGGTTCGGTTCGAGGGCCAGTTTGAATTTTCTGGACTGCGACACAAGCAGTTAAATTCAGACTGGCCAGCGCTCTGCCTCTAAGTTCTTGCTGTTAAGGCTCTTGCCTCGTTAAACTACTCGCTCCAGCCCGCGTCAACTCCCCCTTGGAGGAAGCATGAAGAGGCTTGTCCCGCACATGATCGACGCCGTGTTCGTGTCGTTGCTGTCTCTGCTTCTCGTCATCCCGCAGAACGCATTCGCTCAGAATCACGTGGTTTCATCCGCAAACTTGCAGCGCGACGTTGCCGCCGCTTCTGCTACCAGGCAGCAAAACATCGCCCAAATCGACGCTCTTTTCGCCCTGCCCCAAGCCCGTTCGGCGCTAAAGTCCGCTCACATCGACTTCCGCCAGGTCACCAGCGCGATTCCGCAGCTCAGTAACAGCGATCTCGCGCATCTCTCCCAAATGTCCGTCAAAGCGCAGCGCGAATTTGCCGCCGGGCAGATTTCCGATCACGACCTGTTGATACTGCTGGTCGCCGTCGCCGTTCTGGTCCTAATCATCGTCGCCGTGAAGGACTGATGAAGGCTCGCATCGCTATCGCGCTTCTCGCAGTCCTCGCCCCAGCGATGCCGATGATGTCTGCGGAGCCGCAGCCCGCGCTGTGGATCGACGTCCCCTTCGTCGCCCAACCGCCCGACGGCTGTGGCTCCGCGTCCATCTCGATGGTCATGCAATATTGGGCAAAAAAGGAGGGCGAATCGGCCCCGCCCTCAGCGGACGTGCAAACCATTCAAGCGAAGCTCTTCTCTCCCAAGGCTCACGGCATCACCACGTCCAGTATGGAAAGTTATTTCCGCGAATCAGGCTACCGAGTATTCGCGTTCCAGGGCGCTTGGAACGATCTTGCCCACCACATCCAGCTTGGCCGTCCCCTAATTGTCGGACTGCAAGCCAGCGGCCCTCTCGGTCCGTTACACTATGTGGTTGTCGTTGGAATCGACCTCGCCCGCGGCTTCATTTTCGTCAACGATCCCGCGCGGCAAAAAATGCTTCGTATCTCGCGCCAGGGATTCGAATCCGAATGGAGCCACACCCACAATTGGACGCTCTTGGCGCTCCCATCCCCGCGCAACTGACTTCCCATGATCCCGGGCCGCCGCGCTCGTTGAACTGGCCTGTGCGGGTGCCGCACTCTTTGCGTTTTTTGCAAAGGGTGCGGACTTTTTCTTCGCAATCCATCGTCCTCAGCTCAATTCTTTTCGCTGCCGTTTTCCTTGCTCTTGGCACTTCCGCCGCCCAATCTCCAGCCCAATCCAACGCCGACAAAATCGCCCAAGTAAAAAAACTCTACGACTCCGCCCAATACACTGCCGTCGTCCAAGCCGTCCCCGAATCCCCCGACGAGTCCGCCACCCTCGAACTCTACCGCGGCCTCGCTCTCGCGCAGCTTCAGCGTTGGGACGACGCGAAGAAAACCTTCGAAATCGGCCTCATCCGCCATCCCCGCGATGCGCGCCTCATGACCGAACTCGGCGGCGTCTTCTACCATCAGAAAAATTTCGCGCAGGCGAAACATTTCCTCCGCCGCGCGCTCGCAATCGCACCCACCGACGCCTACTCCAATAATTTCCTCGCCTCCATCTATTTTCTCGAGGACAATCTCGAAGCGGCTCTCAAGTACTGGAATCGCGCAGATAAGCCACGTCTCTCCGATCTCGCCTACTCTCCCCAGCCCTCGCTCGATCCGCTCATTCTTGACCGCGCCTTCGAGTTTTCTCCCGGCAGCGTCTGGACCCGCTCGCAATTCCTCGCCACAGACGCTCGCCTCCGCGCTCTCGATCTGTTTCCCCTCATGCATTTCGATCTGCAGCCCCAGCCGGACGGCTCATTCGACCTGGTCTTTCGCGCACCGCAGCGCGCTCCATGGACCCGCAACTATCTCGCCAGCGCCTTCGCTCTCCTTCGCGGCCTCCCGTTCGAAACCGTTTACCCTGCTTTCTACAACATCAACGGCGCAGGCCTGAATTCCGTCTCCCTCTTCCGCTGGGACGATCAAAAGCGTCGCATCTCCACCGAACTCGCCGCGCCGCTTTTCGCTAACCCGGCCGTTCGTTATCGCCTCTACTTCGACGCTCGCGACGAAAACTGGAACGTCACCGATACGCTCGTGCCCGCTGCTCCAGCCAATGCCCGCTTTAATCTGGAAAGACTCGCGGCCGGCGCCGAACTGCGCTTCATCGAAAGCGGCCGCTGGCAATGGAGCATGGGCGGCGAATACACCGACCGCCTCTATCGCACTCTGATCGGCATTCCCGCGCAAGCCGCGCCATTTTTCACCGGCGGCTCATCCATCGCGCTTTTTTCCACCGTTCAACGCTCGCTGATTCGCTTCCCCGAGCGCCGCTTCACTCTCGATGGCGCCGCCAACGGACAAGTTGGCACTTTTTTTCAAAATCCGCTCGGCCGCTACGCCCGTCTGCAATCCTCTCTTAACGCCGATTGGTTCCCGCAAGCGCAAGGTGACGACTACCATCTGCAAGCGCGCTTTCGCGCCGGTGGCGCCTTCGGCCAAGTCCCCCTCGACGATCTTTTCATTCTCGGCTTTGACCGCGACACCGATCTTTGGATGCGCGGCTATCCCGGCCTCTACCACGGTCAAAAAGGTAACGCGCCTCTCGGCCGCGACTATTTCCTCACCAACTGGGATTTCGACAAGATTGCCTACGACGATGCCTTCTTCACCGCCGCCGTCGGCCCGTTCCTCGATTCCGGCGACGCCTACGGCTCGTCCCGCTACTTCGGCTCGCGTCAGTGGATGTGGGATAGCGGTTTCCAAACCAAAATTCGCGTTCTCGGTCGTGCCGAAATCATCCTCGGCTGGGCCGTCACTCTCCGCTCCGCCCGCAACTCCTTCTTCGCTGCCGTCTCCCCCTAGCCGCGCGGCCACTCCAGCAGTGTCATGCTTCGGTGCACGCTCAGCGGACATCACAGGCTCTCTCTTGCTTTGCACATTTTTTATGGTTTGTGCTGGGTGCCGTTTACACCGCTAGTTCAGGGCACAACAATCCGCGATGGTTGTGTAGCGCCACGCTTCAGCGTGGCAGGCGACCATGTCGTCCCCATCCTGGCACCAGCGCCCTCGTTGCTTGTTCACAATCAACAGGCGGGATTTGCTTTTTTTGCTTTTTTGCTTTTTTGCTTTCCTCCCGTGTTACCGTTGTGGCCTTCTTCCGTCGAACACCAACTTCCACAATTTTTCCTCAGCAATATCCACTCCGCCGGGTTCGCATCGCCGCAACGCCGTGCTACACTCCGCCGCTCATGAACCGCGCAGGCGATTTCCTCGGCAACGTCATTCGCCGCATTAATCACCCGGACGCCACTCTCGCGTGGCTCGAAAGCGCGTGGCCCTCCGTCGTCGGGCCGCAGCTCGCTTCGCACACTCGTCCTCTCCGCTGTGTGAAAAATCGTCTGGAACTCTACGCCGATAGCGCCGATTGGTTATCCCAACTTGCCGCCATGGAAAGCGATCTCCGCGCGCGCATCAACGCCGCCTGGGGTGGCACTCTCGTCCGCGAACTGAAACTCGTTCCCGCCGCCGCCCGCCGCGCCATCTCCCGCGAACTCGATAACTCCCACACGCCCTTCATCCGCCGCCGCACCTAGGTCCGCCATCCCGCTGCCCCGGATGCGCTTACATGAAATTCTTCGTGTGATACACGGACATCCGCGCCGCCGCCTCGGGCGCGAAACCGAGTGACTGCAGCCGTTCTCGCCGCGCACGGTCCATTTCCCGGTGCAATTCCGAAACGCGATGCGCACCCGTTCGTATCTGCCTAGGCTCCACGCCGCCGCCCGCCATAATCACCAGCGCGTCGTGAACGTACGGGCTGAGTCCCGAAATCGACGCCAGCATCCAGCTCCGCCGCGCGACCGCCGCGTCCATTGACGCTTTTCTCTCCGGTTCTCGTTCAAACACGTATCGCAGATGCTCCATGCCGAATGCCACGTGCCGCGCTTCATCCCGATGCGCCAGCAGCGCCAATGCGCTCGTCACCGGATCGGGTGCATGCTCCCCGATAAACTTCAGCAGCGTCAAGAACGTACCCTCGCCCATCACGCACAGCAAGAACGTCGCGGTCGTGAAATCCGGCTCCTCGACCAGCGTCTTCAATGAAAGCTGACCGCTCGTTGCCGTGATTCCCAGTCCCGCTCCCCCCACTTCCGCTCGCCTCGTGAACGCCTCCGCGTGCCGCGCCTCATCCGCCACTTGCATCGCCAGCACTTCCACCACTTCGCGGTAATGCGGATGAATTCGCGCGATGAAGCGCGCGGGCACGTAGAGCGCTGCGAATTCGTTCTCCGTTAGGAACGTCATCACCTGCGCCACGCTCCGTTCCACTTCCGGCGCCAGTTTCGGCAATTCGTCCCACGGAATATCTCGCGCCGCTGACCATTGCCCTGCCACCGCTTGCTTGTAAATCGCGTTCAGCTCGCGCGCCCACACCTCGCGTTTTTCGCGCAGCGTAAACGCAAATTCCGGCCCGCCCGCCTCAACCCGCGCTCCTCGCGGCGCCAACCCCCAGCTAGGCTCCGCCGACTCGCGAATTTCCATCCGTGATGTGCTCGTCGCCGGTATTCCCGCCGACGCTTCGATCCGGTAGGTGTGCGCCACGCCTTGCGCTCGTTCGCATCGGTGCCCTTCTTTCCGGCACCATGCTGTCAGCCCCTCGGCCAGCTCCGCCGAGTCACCGCGAACCTCCAGCCACTCCCCTGCGGCCAATTGCGCTAGCTTCAGGCGCAGCAACACAGTCGCGCCTTCGTGTAGCGCCAGGTCCTCCAAATCCAATAGCTCTCGGGCCTTCGGTTCCGGCACCTTCGTATTCTCTCTCTCAGTTTCCCGCGCTCGACGCCGCCTCTCCGTAATACTGAAAGCGCCGCACGGCTCTTTCGAGCGGCCCATATCCGCTCGTCCGTCCCGGCAGCCATTTTTTCAATCCTTCCATTTCCATGAAAGACCGAACCGCGGGATCCTCAAACTTCATCGCCAGAAGGATTTCGGCGAACTCCTGCACCCGTTCCATCGGCACTCCCGCGGGAACGGTGAAATTGCAATGGTCGAAAGCCGGCGTGCTCGCCAGCACCTTCGTTGTGCCGGGATCGAGCGTTCCTTCGTTGATGAACGCGGTATAGTTGCCGTCCAGCACGCACGCCGCGTCCGCCCTGCCCTCCGCCAGCGCTCGGGCCGCATCCCGCTCGCCGCCCACGTGATCTCCGTGCTTTCCCACCATCACGTTGTGATAAACCACCCGGCAATCGCGTCCCGGCTCCACGCCGGCTTCCGCGATCGTTTCAAGCGGTATCAGCGTCGCCTGCGGTGAATCCGTGGCGCCCACAGCAATCCTTTTTCCCTTCAGGTCGGCCAGACTATTCAGATCCGATCCGCTGCGCACGATGATCTTCGTCGTCAGGTCGCGATCCGAATCGCGCATCGCAATCGCTCTGCACGCTCCTCCGCTTTGTATTTGGCTCTTTACCCACGCCAATGGTGAGTTCCATGCCACATCGACCTCACCCGAAAGGTTTGCGTCCACCTGCGCGTCGTACGTTGAGTACAACACGTAATCGATCGGTGTCCGGCGTGCCGCGAAATGCTCCTTGAATCCCTCCCAGATCGTCACCACCTTTGGATCGTACGCCACTGCGCCGATTCGCAGCGCGCCCCTGCTGGTTTTCCCGGCCATGTGTTCTCTCCTCTGCGTCTCTAGAACAATGGAATCCCCAACGATGCCTTGCCTACAAAATCCTTAATTACGTCGCTCGCGGGGGCCATCACCGCTGCCGCTTGCGCGTCCCGAAACATTCTCTCCAATCCGCCGCGCCGGCCGAACGCCCATCCGCCTCCAAGCGTCATCGCTCGCGAAACCACTCCCAGACAAGCTTCCGCCGCCTTGGCTTTCACGCCCAGCACATCGATCATCGCCGCCGGATCGCCTGCCATTGCCTTTCGAATCGTCTCGTTCAGATAAGCTCGCCCGGCGCTCAATTCAATGGCCATCTCCGCCACTAGAAACTGCACCCTTGGTATCGACGCCAGCGCCGCTCCGCCCGCCTGCTCGTACTTCCGCTCGCGCGCTCTTGCCGTGATCAAATCGAACGCCGCCGCCGCGATGCCGATCGAAATTGACGCCACCCCAATCTGAAAGTGCGGTAGCACCACTTCCAACATGATCTGAAAACCGCTCCCTTCCTCTCCGATTCGCGCCTTATCGTCCACCTTTACGTCGCTGAGAGCGGCCGGCGCGCTTGCATTCCCTGCCAATCCGAGGCCTTCGAACTTGCCCCGCACCGTAAATCCATCGGCTCCTCTGGGAACGAGGTACAAATTTACGTCCGTCGCGGACGTTGCCCCCGCTCGCCGCGTTGACACGACGTAGCTGTCCGCTTCGCCCGCGCTCGTCACAAAGCTCTTGCTCGCGCTCAGCAGTTTCCCATTGCCGTTCTGCCGCGCCTCGCTCACCGGCATGTAAAAGTGTCCGCCTGATCCGGCTTCGCTGAACGCCAGCGTTCCCAGATGTTCGCCCCGCGCCGCCCTCGGCAGCACCGATTGTTTCAGCTCCTCGCTGCCTTTCGCCGTAATCGTGGCCATGGCGCAAAAATGCATCAGCGTCACCATCGCTGTCGAAGCGCACCCGCGCGCCTCCATCTCAAGCGCTCTGGCCATCTCTGCGATCGTTCCGCCCGATCCTCCGTATGCCTGCGGAATCAGCAGCCCCAGCACTCCCGCCGCGCCCAAGGCCTTCAAGTTTTCACGCGGAAACCGGCGCGCCTGATCCGTTTCATCGGCCCGTGGTGCCAGCGCCTCGCGCGACGCTTTTTCGTTTGCTGCAAGCACTGTCTCAACATCTGCCATGTGTCCTCCGCATTTGCTAGCCGTCCCTTAGTTACAAAGCTCTTTTGGCTGGTGCATTTCGGCTCCTCCGAAAAAGAAGAAGCCATTACAGGTGTTGTTAGGCTCCGTTCAGTCTGGAAAAGAAAGTTAGCGGCCACCGGGCGCTGCCTAGGCGGTGGTTCAAGTAAAGCCCGGCCTGTTCGATCGATGGGCCGCCATATGTTCGCTCGCGGGGTAGGTCGTGCTTTGCATTACGTGGTCTGACGCCAGCGCGTCGCAGTATACGCGCCTTCTGCCTGCCCTGCCACGTTTGCCGCCGACTCGCGCTATTTTTTCCTTGAGCGGAGGCATGTATCGTGCTAGCAGTAGTTGTTTTTAGATTCGCTTTTGTAGGAAGTGGGCAAGCGGGTGGAGAGAAAGCGCGCCGTGGTTGGCACCATGACGCAGAAAGGGCGCGATGACAACGGAAAGCAAGATGCGAAAGGCTCCCGGCGCAGCGTTCTCACCGCGCCAAGTGAGGCTTGATTCGCCTTTCGCCTTTTCTTTGCTTTTCCGCCAAAATTCTACTCTCGAAACCGCAAACCAAGGGCGGAACACGCAATCGGCCTTTGACACAGGTAAGTCTTTGAAAAATAAAGCATATCCATTTTCAAGGGCGGAACGTCCCGGTGCATTTCAAAATCTCGATTTCTGGGGAGCATGTCGCCCATGAAAATCACGCGCGAAGAGGTTCTCCGTGTTGCCGAGCTCGCCCACCTTGGCCTTTCCCCGGACGAGGTTGAAATCTACCAAAAGCAGCTCGACGCAATCCTCAGCTACGTGGACAAGCTCAATGAGATCGACGTCTCCGCCGTCGAGCCTATGGCCCAAATCCTGCACCCCTTCTCGGTCGGAGTAATTACTGCTACCGGCGGCATCGAGCGAAAGCCCTTTGATGCCCTTCGCGAAGACGCGCTCCAACCCTGCCAGATCGCCGACGACGTTCTCGCGCAATCCGCCGATTCCGCAAAGCCTTTCTTTCGCGTTCCCAAGGTGATCGACCGGTGAGCCGTTCGGCGTCGTGGACCGTCGCGAGCATACGCGCCGCGTTGCTCGCGAAGAAAATCTCCGCCCGCGAACTCGCCGACGAATATTACGCCCGCATCGACCGCCGCAACTCCGAGCTAAACGCGTATCTCACGCTCTCCCGCGACCGCGCCTATGCGCAAGCTGATCGCGTCGATGCCGCCGTATCCTGCGGCGATAACCTGCCGCCTCTCGCCGGTGTTCCCATCGCCATAAAGGACGTCATCAGCACGCGCGGCATCCGCACCACCTGTGCTTCGAAGATTCTCGAAACCTATGTGCCTCCATACGATGCCACTGCCGTCGGACGACTGGATGCCGCTGGCGCGGTTTTCCTCGGCAAGACCAATTGCGATGAATTCGCCATGGGTGGCTCCAACGAAAACTCGGCCTATGGACCGGTTCGAAACCCTGCAGCCCCCGATCGCGTTCCGGGCGGCTCGAGCGGCGGATCGGCCGCTGCCGTCACGGCGGATTTGGCGGTCGTGGCGCTCGGAACCGACACTGGTGGGTCCATCCGCCAGCCGGGCTCTTTTTGCGGCGTTCCTGGCCTTATGCCCACCTATGGTCGCGTATCTCGCTACGGGCTGGTCGCCTTCGCTTCTTCGCTCGATAAAATCGGCCCATTCGCTAACAACGTCCCGGACGCCGCCGCGGTCCTTTCCGTAATCGCCGGCCACGATCCCTGCGACTCGACCTCCGCTGCTCTTCCTGTGGCCAATTACCCTGCGGAAATCGAGCAATCAGTGACAGGCCTGCGCATTGGCGTTCCCGAAGAGTACTTTGCCGATGGGCTCGATCCCGAAGTGAAACAACGAGTCGAAGCAGGCATCGCTCTGCTCGAAAAGTTAGGCTGCCGCCGGGTGCCGCTCAAAATGCCGCATACCGGCTACGCCATCGCGGCCTACTACATCATCGCTACGGCTGAGGCCAGCTCGAATCTGGCCCGCTACGATGGGGTGCGCTACGGCCTGCGCGTTCCCGGCTCCACGCTCACCGAAATGTACCGCCAAACTCGCGACCGTGGCTTCGGCCCCGAAGTGAAGCGCCGCATCATGCTGGGAACCTACGCTCTTTCGGCCGGGTATTACGACGCCTACTATCTCCGCGCTCAAAAAGTCCGCGCTCTGATCGCCCGCGACTTCTCCGATGCCTTCCAAAAGGTCGATGCCATCGTCACGCCAACAGCCCCCACACCCGCTTTTCGCCTCGGTGAGAAATCCGCTGATCCCTTGCAGATGTATCTCGCCGACATTTACACCGTCACCGGCTCGCTCGCTGGGGTGCCCGGTATATCCGTTCCCTGCGGAAAAACTTCGGCTGGCCTGCCCGTCGGAATGCAAATCTTCGGTCCACATTTCGGCGAATCCCGCGTCCTACAAGTCGCCCGCGCCGTCGAGCACGGGTTGCACTGAGGACGGCCTGCTCCAACACCTACGATAATCTGTAGAAATCTTCCACAGATGGCGTTGTCTTTCCCAAATATCGGCACCGGCGGCTGTTAGCGTGGTCGCTGGCGCGTTGCAGTTCGTAACAAGTATAGCGTTTCCAATGACTTACGCATTGACTAGCCTTTTGGTTTGCCTGCTCTAGTACGGAACTGCCATTGCTCAGAGCTGTTCCAAGCTTTAACCTGCATCACATTGCAGCTCAAACTGAGAGGCCAGAAATGGTCCGAGTGAAAACCAGTCAGAAGTTTTTCACCGAGGACGAAGTTTCCAAGCTGACGGGAATTTGCCGCGAGCACCTGCGCGGCTTGGCCCGCAACAAACACCTCGGTAAGCTCGCTCGCATCGCCGAAGCAGTCGATCCGGAGACGTGGCTTTTCACGCACGCCGATCTGCTGATCGTAAACCGCTTGCAGCCCCGCTGCGAGCACTAGCCGACTATCCTCCCGCACACCGGCTCCTGCCGACGCTCGGCGATCTTTTTCCTCCAAAGGATTTGCCCCGCCACCTTTCCCGCGATAACCTTCAGGCGAATCGACCAAACTCCCAGGCTGCGCATCTACTTAGCTGAGGCAATTCGGAATGTCTCGGGAACGGCACGTTGCGATTGCGGTTTCGACCGCGCTGATGATCGCGACCATAGTCGCGTGTGCGGCCATCGGTTCTCCGTCGCTTTTCGCTCAATCCGCCACCGAATCGGCTCAATCTACTGCATCCAGTGCAACCCCGAAATCCGGCCACTACGTCTCGGTTTTGCCTCGGGGCACGAAGTTGATGCTGAAAACCGGCAGCTACGAACTGGTCAGCGAGTACTACGTTCAGGGCGACCGTGTGCGGTACTACGATGTCGATCGCGCGCAGTGGGAGTTCGTTCCCACCGCCCTGGTCGATTGGGACGCAACCAAGAAGCAGGAAGCTGAGGAAGAGGCAAGCCAAAATGCGCTTCTTTCCAAAGTAAAGAAGCAAGAAGTCGAGCACGACGCGACGCAGGCACTCGATATCGACGCCAGCCTGGAGGTCGCTCCTGGAGTCTTCCTCCCACAGGGCGTCGGATTATTCGCCTTTGACGGAAAGTCGGTGACGCAGGTGCCGCAAGCTCAAACCGATTCGCAGCTTTCCAAGAAGCATTTTCTGGAACAGGTGCTCGTGCCGGTTCCCATCATTCCGACGCGGCATGTGATTTCAATCCCGGGAGAGCACTCGAAATTCAGGCTCAACGATCAACCCGAGTTTTATCTGCGGACGGAAGACAGCCACACGCCAGACGTGGAGCTGATTCGAACCAAGGTCCATCACGGCAGCCGCCAAATCATGAACTTGGACAAGCTAATGGGGGACGAGCACACCACGAGCGATACGATGCCGATGCAACAATGGGACGTGGCGAAAGGCGTTTATCGATACACGCTTGGAGAAAAGTTGCCGCGCGGTGAATACGTGATTGCCGAAATCCTGCCGAACGAAGGCATGAGCCTATACGTCTGGGATTTCGGGGTGAATTAGCTGCAATCTGTCCTTACCACCGTAAGCAAACCCAAGGCCACCACCCCGATTCGAGCCATACGATCGGCGTCCGGCATGACCGAACTGCCTCGGATGCTTCTTCACACCTTCAAACCGAGCGTTGTGCAACCGCAACTACGTACGCGGATGTTACGTAACGCCATGGTATTATGCTGGGCAAAATGCCAGGCGTAAGTTGAAGCAGAGAGCGCGGGCCATCGGCCGGTCCGTGAAGTAACGGCTTCGTGAGCCTGGATATCTGACAGAACCGGAGACGGTATGGAAACGGCGATAAATTCTGAATTGTCCGAGAAAAATCTGCCAAAGAACAGGTTTATCTGGACTGTATCTTTGCTTGCAATCGCGACGTGATCGCTGAACAGCCTTGGCATTTTCTTGCTACTAGGTGCCACCCGGCGCCACGAATTGACGTCGTCGCATTGGGTATCTTGGCTCGTCCTCCAAACGTTTCTGATAAGTATGGCGGTTTTCTCCATCGAACTGGCCGTCGTATTGTGTTTTTATCGTCCTTGGAGGAGCCTTTTGACCCTCCCTGCCACGGATGCGCAACGGCAGGCCCGGCACAAACTTGCGATCGGCGTAGCTGGCGGCGTGTGCGCCTTCTTTGTATCTGTTCCGTTTCTGTTTTCAGGACAACCGGTCCACATCATCGCAGCCCAGTTACTATCGTATTCCGCCATCCCCTCAGTTGCCGTTCAAATAGGGCTGCTGCTGATCGTGGTGCCGATTCTAAGCGAGCTGGTGTTTCGTGGCATCGTCTTTCGATCTCTGTGGGCTGCATCGAGCCTTTGGCCCGCCGCAGTCGGCAGTTCCCTGTTCTTTGCTTGGGTGTGGCAAATCCCCACAGCGCCAGCGGCGTTCATCTTAGGGCTGGCCACGGCGTTAGTGTTCTGGAAAACCCATACGCTGCTGCCAGCCATTCTTGCGAACGCTACGTTTGCGGTCCTGGCCGAGACGTTCCTTGCAATCCATGATATGCATTTATTCTGAGCGCTCGGCGGCGGAATTCCTGTGGCCTCGTAGGGGCGTCGTTGGCGGTATTTCGGAGCTTCTGCGGGTGTGTTCCAGGGATCTGCGATCGCAAGTGGCTGCTCTCTGGCCGGGGCTTACTGAAAGGTGAATCCGAAATGAGAGCTTTTCCAAACTGGCTTGTTCATTTCTTTCCTAGTCGAGACCGAACGTTTTGGCAGCGATTTATTGGGATTTTGGTCACATGGGGTTGCCCCATTTTAATCTGGGAAACCTTCAGATCCGTGGTTTTTCGCTCCCCTTCGCAATGGCTGTTTTTCCTAACGCTTGAACTTCCGGCGACGGTACTCGGGGCTGCATTTTATGCGCTAATTGAGCATGTATTTTATCGCTGGGTTCCAAAGCAGGATCGCCCATGACGCGGATGATTCCCTTCATCATAACATTTGGTTTGCTGGCGATCAGTATCGTGTTGGTCGTGTATGGGCACCATCGTGAGGAATAGCTGGGGCGTCAACATGGCGGTGGTTAGTTGCCCTCGCTGTGGCGCTCTAATGCCGCAGATTCGCAGACCGCGCACCTTTCGGCAGGCGATGTGGGGAGGTGGGGCGTGTCCGCAGTGCGGGGCAGTGGTAGATAAGTGGGGTCGCGAGATCGCGCCCCGGTCGCCAGAATGATCAATAGTCATGGTGCCCGAAAGTACGCTTGGCTGCGACCGGCCACGACAGTTCGTTGGAGTCAGGCGGCGGTGGAGGGGTGGGGCTGGAGGAGGCCGGCGAGAAGGGCGGCGAGCGAGCTGATGTTGAAGGGCTTTTGCAGCATGGCGGCGCCCTTGCCGCGCAGACGATCGAAAGCCTCGGATTCAACCAAGTCGCCGGTCATGAAAACGAAGCGAGGCAATTCGCCGCCGTTGTGGACGGAAGCGCCACCTGCGGAGCCTCTGCTGCCAGCGGGCGCAGATCGCTGGTTAGCGGCGAGGTGCTCGAAGAATTTTTCGCCGCTCATACCGGGAAGATTGAAATCGCAGATCACCACCTCGCAGGAGTTCGCTTCGAGATAAGCCATCGCTTCCTCGGAGCTGCCAACGGCGTGCACCTTCATGCCTCTCGCCGAGAGACCTTCCTGAACGATTTCGCGAATGCTTTCTTCATCATCTACGATCAGCGCGGCGTGGCCGGCCAGCCCATTCGGCGGCACCGCGGACACGGCTTTCTCAGGCTGAGTGACCCGCGGCGATTCGACCTCGCCAGCAGCGGCGGGCAAGGAGACGCGGAATTCCGCTCCGCGGCCCGGTTCGGAGTCCACTTCGATGGTCCCGCCGTGGTCCTTCACGACGCCGAGGCAAATGGTGAGGCCCAGGCCGCTGCCGCCGCCAGGACGCTTCGTGGTGAAGAAAGGGTCGAAGACCTTGGAAATATTTTCGAGAGGAATGCCGGGACCGTCGTCCGCCACAACGGCGCATACGAGGCCGCCCGATTCGCGCAAGGAAATTTCGATGGCGCCGCGATCGTGAGCCGACGAGATGGCTTGCTCCGCGTTGACGACTAAATTCGAAAATATCTGCGTAAGCAGCCGGCGGTCGCCTTCCACGGACGGCAGTCCACCTGGCGGGTCAAACTTCACGGAAATATTTTTGGCGGCGAGCGAAGCGCTTTGCGAGCGAATCACGTCGCGCAACACTTCATCGATGCGCAGCTTGGCCCGGCCCTGCACGCTGGGCCGCGAAAACGCCAGCAGGTTCTGAACGATCGCGGCAGCGCGGCGGGCCTGCTGCAGAACCAGGTCGATCTGGCGGCGCGTGGCATCGTCCGCGGCGCGCTCGCGCAGCAGGTCGCTGACGCCCAGAATGGCCGTCAACGGATTATTCAGCTCGTGCGCCGCGCCGGCCATCATTTGGCCCATCGACGCGAATTTTTCCTTTTGGGCGTTCTGCTGCTCCGCGAGGTAGGCCGCGGTAACGTCGCGCACGGAAGCGACGACGCCGGTGATGCGCCCTTCCTCGTCGAACATGGGGCTCGCGCTGGTGCGAAGCGTCCGCCATTCTCCACTGGCATGGCGCACGCGGCTTTCGATCTGCGCGTTGCCGGTGCGTCCATCGACGATCTCCCGCACCATCTTGAGGAGCGGTTCGGCGTCGTCGGGATGCGTTGCGCCGCCGATTCTGCGGCCCAGATAATCAGCGGGAGAAATACCGAGCACGCCGCGAATCCGCTCGCTCAGATACGTAAAGCGGCCGTCGCGATCCATGACAGCGATCACGTCCGGAAAGCATTCGATCAATTGACGGCCGAATTCCTGTTCGCGATGAAGCTTTCGCTCGATTTCCATGCGCTCGGTGATATCGACGATGATGCCTTGCAGGCGCACGGGCCTTCCAGAAGCATCACGAATGGCGAATCCGGAAGTGAGGCAGTGAATTCTCCTGCCGTCCTTACGGCGCAGCACGACATCCACATTCCGAACGGAGCCTTTCTCGCCGATGAGCCGAAGGAACCGCTCGCGCTCCTCCGGGCTGCCGTAGCGATCGGCGAAATTCCCTCGCAGCAACTCTTCCTTTGAATCGAAGCCCAACATGCGGACGAGCGCCGGATTCGCGTCGAGGATGCGGCCGTCCGGAGTGGAAAAGATAATGCCTTCGCGAAGGGATTCGAACAGCTCCGAGAAACGGGCTTCCGACTCGTGCTGGGCGGTCACGTCGCGGGCCCATCCGATCACGGATCGCGAGCCGCCGTCGCCTTCCTTCACCTGAAACCAGCAGGAGAAATACCGGTTCTCTTTTTCGTGCTTCAGCCGAACGGGAACGGCGCCGGACCACGCGCCTTTTTTGAGCAAGGCCGGCAAAGCGCGCTCAAGCTCGGCTGGTGAAGGCGAGTCGATAAACGCCGTCAGCTTGCGACCGATCAATTCCTGGAACGAAGCACCCACGATCCGGGACAACTCCCGGTTGGCAACGCAGATTTCTCCCTGTAGCGAAAGCGTGAAGAGAGCCTGGTCCAGATGGTCGATGAGATCGCGATAGGCGCGCTGCGAACGCGAAATCCGCTCGTTCAGAAGCTGAAGCTCGGATTCGGCCAGCGTGGCTGGAGCGGCGGATTTATCGTGCGGCTTCTTTGACATGGGCGATGCGCTTGCCGCCCCTGGGCATGGCAGGCGCTCCGGTCACTTAAAATTTTACAGGCGGTAGATACGGGGCGGAAAAATAAAGCGGGGGGTTTGGCGATCTGTTCAATAGCTTCCGCGCGGGCGCGGCGGTGAAATGCGGATACTGATCTCTACGCCGAACATGGAAAAAAAGGCCGGCACCGGATGTCTGATGCCCGCCTTCGGTGTGCAACTTAGTTTTAAATGCCTGGTCCCCCGGTCCGCATGAACCGCGGCCCTTAGGAGACCATGCTCGCCGCATGGTCAGCTTTCGGCGACCGCGTCCGCATCCTTGCGCAAGAAATCGAGAGCCGCGGCTTCTTCCGGCGTGAGCTCGGGCTCGATCGGCTGCGGCTCCTCCTTGGGAATCTCGGTGAGGAGCTGGATGTTGCGGTAGCGTTCCAGTCCCGTGCCAGCGGGAATCAGGCGGCCCATGATGACGTTTTCCTTCAGGCCGCGCAGATAATCCACTTTCCCGGAAATCGCCGCCTCGGTGAGGACGCGGGTGGTTTCCTGGAAGCTGGCCGCGGAAATGAACGAGTCGGTGGAAAGCGACGCCTTGGTGATTCCGAGGAGCAGCGGGCGGCCCGTAGCCGGACGCCCTCCCTCGCGAATCACGCGGTCGTTTTCCTCGCGGAAGCGGAACTTATCGATCTGTTCCTCAAGTAAGAACGTGGTGTCGCCAACGTCCTCGACCTTCACCCAGCGCATCATCTGCCGGACGATGGTCTCGATGTGCTTGTCGTTGATGTTGACGCCCTGCAAGCGGTACACCTCCTGAATCGAGTTCACGAGGTAGGCCTGCGTGTACTTTTCGCCGAGGACGGCAAGGATGTCGTGCGGGTTGAGCGGCCCATCGATCAAAGGCTCGCCAGCCCGGACGTGTTCGCCTTCCTGCACGTTGATGTGAACGCCGCGCGGAATCGAGTACTCCTTGAGCGTGCGGCTGTCCTCGCTTTCGACATAGACCTTGCGCTGACCCTTGGCGATTTCGCCGTACTTGACCACGCCGTCGATTTCACTGATGACCGCAGGATCGCGGGGCTTGCGCGTTTCGAAGAGCTCGACGACGCGCGGGAGACCGCCGGTGATGTCCTTGGTCTTGGTGGTTTCGCGAGGAATCTTCGCGAGCACGTCGCCCGGCTGCACCTCGTCGCCATCGGCCACCATTAAGTGAGCGCGGGACGGCATGAGGTACTTCTTGCGGACGCGTCCCTGCGAATCACGGACCAGGATCATGGGCTGGTGCTTTTCATCGCCGAGCGGAAGAGTGACGACCAGCTGTGAAAGGCCGGTGACCTCATCCACCTGCTCTTCGATGGTGACGCCAGGCTGCAGATCCTTGAACTCGATGGTGCCCGCCGACTCGGTGAGGATCGAGAAGGTGTACGGATCCCATTCGACCATCGTCTGGCCGACGGTGACCGCATCCCCATCCGCGACCTTGAGGCGCGCGCCGTACACGACGTGGTGCCGCTCTTTTTCGCGGCCCTTGTCGTCCACGACGGCGATCAAGCCCGACCGATTCATGGACACGATGGTCTTGCCACGGCCCTCGACGACGTTGAGGTCGATGAATTTCGCGAACCCATTGTTGCGGGCCTCGACCTTGGACTGTTCGGTGACGCGAGTGGCCGTGCCGCCGATGTGGAACGTGCGCATGGTGAGCTGCGTGCCCGGCTCGCCGATGGATTGAGCGGCGATGACGCCGACCGCCTCGCCCATCTCGACGAAGCGTCCGGTGGCCAGGTTGCGGCCATAGCAGCGGCCGCACACGCCGCGCCGGGACTCGCAGGTGAGCACGGAACGAATCTTCACCCGCTCAATACCGGCAGCCTGAATGGCGTTGGCCAGCTCCTCGGTGATTTCCTGGTTGATTTCGACGACGACGTTGCCCTCGTAGTCCTTGATCTTCTCCAAGGAGACGCGGCCAACGACGCGATCGCGCAGCGGCTCGACTTCGACGCCTGCCTCGAGGATCGGCTCGACGTAAATGCCGTCGGCCGTGCCGCAGTCGAACTCGTTGATGATTACGTCCTGCGCCACGTCCACGAGGCGCCGCGTGAGATAGCCGGAATCGGCGGTTTTGAGCGCCGTATCGGCCAAGCCCTTGCGAGCGCCGTGCGTGGAGATGAAGTATTGCAGCACCGTGAGACCTTCGCGGAAGTTCGAGGTGATCGGCGTCTCGATAACTTCGCCGGAAGGCTTGGCCATCAGGCCGCGCATTCCGGAAAGTTGGCGAATCTGCTGCTTGGAACCCCGGGCGCCAGAGTCGGCCATGACGTAGATCGGATTGATCACGCCCTGCTTATCCTGCTCCTCGAGGGCCTTGAACATTTCATCGGCCACTTTTTCGGTGACGTCGCTCCAGATGGCGATGACTTTGTTGTAGCGCTCGCCATTGGTGATGGCGCCATCGAGATACTGCTGCTGGACCTTGACGACTTCGTGCTCGGCGGCATCCACCAGCTTGCTCTTGACACTGGGGATGACCATGTCCACGATGCCGATGGAAACGCCAGCCTTGGTGGCATAGAGGAAACCAAGTTCCTTCAAGCGGTCGAGCACTTGGACCGTCTTATCGAGACCATAGCGCAGGTAGCAATACTGCACCACGGATTGCACGCCCTTCTTCTTCAGCAAGCCGTTGATGAAGGGCATGTCCGCCGGCAGGTGGTCGTTGAAAATCACGCGGCCAGCAGTAGTATGCAGGAATTGCTTGTTCAGATGCACGGGCTCGGTGTGCGAGACGTCCTGATCGTCGAATGCGTTAGTGAGGTCGATCACTTCGCCGGTGTAGCGCAGACGGATCGGAGTGAGCAGTTCGACCTCGCCGGCATCGAGCGACATGATTACTTCCTCGGTGGAACCGAAGGCGCGACCCTCGCCCTTAGCATTCGGCTTAGCTTTGGTCATGTAGTAGATGCCCAACACCATGTCTTGCGTCGGGACGGCCAGCGGGCCGCCGTTCGCGGGCGACAGGATGTTGTGCGAACTGAGCATGAGCACGGACGCCTCGACCTGCGCTTCGGGCGAAAGTGGAATGTGCACGGCCATCTGGTCGCCGTCGAAATCAGCGTTGAACGCGGTGCAGACGAGCGGGTGAATGCGAATCGCTTTACCTTCGACCAGCGTCGGCTCAAACGCCTGAATGCCCAGACGGTGCAGCGTGGGGGCGCGATTGAGCAGGACCGGATGCTCGCGGATCACGTCCTCG
>JASHPG010000053.1 GCA_030038275.1 Candidatus Acidiferrales bacterium
CTGCTGAAACTGCTGGCGCACGCGGCGCACCGCCGCCACGCAGAAACCGCAATACTGCGCGATCTCGCGGGTGCTCTTGCCTCGATCGTACAGATGCAGAATGCGTTGGCGTATCGGCACAGGGATGGGCGTCATAGCCCTACTGTGCCACAGGAATGTCCCGCCGTTAAGCTACATCATTTATGGAATTGCTCTAAAGATGCCAATCAGGAGATTGGCGTTCCCGGAGGGGCAAAAGCGAATCCTTGCCTGCGGCAAGCGGGCCTCACACCCGCTCCCACGATCTGGGAGCGGGGATTTGGGACGACAGCCGCGGATGGCCAGCAAGGGTAAAGACGCCAATCAGTAGATCGGCGCTCCCAGGAAACGCACGTGCGAGGGCGCTAGTTGCCGCTTGCGTGGGCGCGGCTGAGGCCGGCATCGACGCGGTGGATCCAGGCGAGGATGGGGCCGGAGACGATGTGGTCGGAAGTGTCGATGGAGAAAACTTCCGAAATGTGGCTTTCGCCCTTCTCGTAGAGCAGCACGGGGCAATGACCAACGCCGCCAACCGCGGAGTGTCCGTGCCCGCTGGCGGCGTGCGGACCATCGACTTTGCACAATTCATCATGCAGCGCCTGATTGAACGGGCTAGGGCCGCCGTTCACGCCGGGATCAAGCTCGGCGGAGGCGAGCATGATTTTCGCGCTCGTTTTTTCCAGGCCAGGCAGGCTCGATTCCTCGATTTGAACTTCCTTGGAAACGGGCGCGCCGCCGAAGCGCATTCCTCCGCTGGGCATGACGAACGGCGCCTGGCCGCCGGGCTGATCGGGCGAGCGGCCGGGGAGCACGCCTTCGGTGGAGAACGCGCCGCCTTTCAGTCCGCACGTCTTCCCGGCATCGCCGAAAAGATTGCCGCCTCCGAAACCGCCGGAAGCGGCGGGCACGGGATTCGTCCCATCAGGACGCAAAATATCGAACTGCCCGGACATAAAAATGATGCCGACCAGGCCGATGCCCTTGGGCGTGTACAGCTCGGGATGGCCGGCGTAGATGCCGAGCGGGCCGTTGCCGGCCGATTGTGCCCAGGCGAAGACGCGCGTCGCGTCGCCGTTGTAGGTTGCGATGTTCTGCTGGAGAAACTCGATGGCGGCGGCAACGTCTTTCGCGCCGGCGTAGTAGTCGGGCTTCGCGCCGGGCGCCTGGCCGTGGCGCTGCATGATCGCGGCGACCATGCCGTGCTGGGTGGCCCAGCGGCCGATATTGTCGTAGAAAGCGTTGGCGGCGCGGTTTTGCAGTTCGATCTTGTTGCCCACCCCGCCGGGAATGTAGAGCAGCACGGGACGCGAGGCGCGGCCTTTATCGGCGGTGAAGATATCGACCACGTCCTTGGGATTGGGGCCGAAGGAAACGTCGCGAAAGATGGTGATGCCCGGATAGATGGGCACTTCGGAGCTGGGCTTATTTTCCGCTTTCATTTCCGCGAGTTGATCGACGATGTCTTTTTTGGGCATCAGCGGACGGTAGAGAACCGCCGTGCAGCCGGGATCGACGATGCGTCCCATTTTTTGCAAGCCCGCTTCGATATTCGCGGGCACTTGCGCGCGGGCCGTCGTCGCGGCGGCGCATGCGATCAGCGCCACGGCTGCCGCGATGAGAATGCCACGGACCGGATTGCTTCCGCGCCCGATGCGCCGGATGTATCGGACGCGGCGGATATCCCGGATGCGCGGAATGTATCGGATGCTTCGATTTTCGTGGTTCATGTTCCACCCCCGTTTGCGTCCGCTCGTCTGAACCTCGCGGTATGGCTCCCCGAGCCGGGCCGCATCATAGATTCGACGGGCGGCTGGCGCAACATCGACTTGCGGCCAACTGCCTACGGCCAAATTCGCCGACGGGACGGCGCGGCATGGGATAATGCGCGGCATGGCGCGGAGCGACAGCCTCGCGAAACACAAGCCGAAAATCGTGGTGGCGCTGATCCTGACGTTCGCGTCCGGGCTGGTGGACATCGTGGGCTATACCGGAATCTTTCACCTGTTCACGGCGCACGTGACGGGCACAACCGTCCATTTCGGGCAAAGCCTGGCGCTGCGGCACCGGAGCGACGTGATCGCCGCGTTTTCGATCATCGTGGCTTTTTTTGTCGGCTCGGTGATCGGGCGGGCGATTATCGAGTCCGGCGCGCGGCGGCGGTTTCGCAATATCGCGTCGGTGACGCTCGCGATCGAAGCACTGATGATGGTGTTCGTGGTGGCGGGGCATGCCAGGACAGTGGCATCGGGCGCGGCGCACACGTACCTGTATCTGGCGGTGCTGGCCGGGGCAATGGGAATGCAGACGGCCACGCTTACCGGCGTTGGTCCGCTCACGGTGCACACGACGTTCGTCACCGGCATGGTGAACAAACTGGCGCAGCTTGTGTCGCGGATCATGTTTCGCGGCTACGATTTCGCGCGCGGGCGCCAGGACACGCCCGAAAAACGCCACGCGCAAAGCGCAGAGTCCAAGCAGGCGATTTTCATTTTCTTCATCTGGGTGTTTTACGTCCTGGGCGCGGCGGGCGGGACGGCGTCGTACATGAGGTGGGGCTTCGCCGCGCTATTTGTGGCCATTGCGGCAATGGTGATTGGCATCGCGACCGATCTTGTCACGCCGCTATCGGTGGAGGAAGAGCGCGAACAATCGGAACGATAGTAGGCAAAGCAAACACCACGCCCGCCGCGATCCGGGGAGCGAAGCAATGCGAGCCGAGGGGCCAAAGACGCCAATCGGGAGATTGGCGCCCCCAGGCGCTACAGCTTAAACGCGGTGAGTTTCGCGAAGCGCCGGGCACGATCGTTGATTTCGCGAATTGTGACTTTGGCGAGGCGCTCGACGCCGAATTTTTCCACGGTGAAGCTGGCCAGCACGGAACCATACACCATGGCGCGGCGGAGATTCTGTTCGTTCATATTTCCCGCCTTCGCCAGATAGCCCATAAAACCGCCCGCAAACGTGTCTCCAGCGCCCGTTGGATCGTGAACTTCCTCGAGCGGAAACGCGGGCACGGAGAAAATAAATTTCGGATGGACCATCAATGCGCCGTGTTCGCCGCGCTTCACGATGAGAATCTTGGGCCCGAGCTTGAAAACCAGCCGCGAGGCGCGCAGCAGGTTGTGTTCGCCGGTAAGCTGGCGCGTTTCGTCATCGTTGATGGTGAGAATATCGACGTGCTTCAGGGTTTCGCGAAGCTGTGCGTTGGAGCCTTCGATCCAGTAGTTCATCGTGTCGAGGCCGGCGATGCGCGGCTTGCCCTTGAGCTGTTGCAGCACGGAGCGCTGCAAGTCGGGCTGGATGTTGCCGAGGAAGACGTGCCTGCTATCGAGGTAAGTGTCCGGGAGCGTGGGTTTGAAATTGGCGAAGACGTTGAGCTCGGTGGCGAGCGTGGTGCGCTCGTTCATGTTCTGGCTGTAGCGGCCGGACCAGAAGAAACTTTTGCCGGTGGCGTGTTCGAGGCCGGAGAGATCGATTTTGCGGTCCTTGAAGACGGCGCGCTCTTTGTCGGTGAAATCCTGCCCGACGATGGCCACGATGCGCACCGGAACGAAATGGCTCGCCGCGAGCGCGAAATAGCTGGCCGCGCCGCCCAGCGTGCGTTCCACTTTGCCAAACGGAGTTTCGATGGCGTCAAATGCAACCGAACCGACAACGAGTAGCGACATGTTCTCTCCTGGTGATGTTCCCACGCTACGGCAGATACTTACCCACGATCGGCGCGAGCTGCTTTTTCACCGCAACTGGAATCAGCTTGCGGTCGGTCAAAATGGCGTGCGCCAGCGCCGAGCCGCATTTGCACGGGCGCGAATCGTCGAGCGCGCGGACGGCTTCGCGAATGGCGCGCTGCACGTTTTCCGTGTTTTTGTTGAGCACGGTGATGATCTGATCCACGGTAACGGCATCGTGCGACGGATGCCAGCAGTCGTAGTCGGTGACCATGGCGAACGCCGCGTAGCAGATTTCGGCTTCGCGCGCGAGCTTGGCTTCGGTGAGGTTGGTCATGCCGATGATGTCGAAGCCCAGCTTGCGGTACGTGTTCGATTCGGCGAGCGTCGAAAACTGCGGCCCTTCCATGCAAACGTAGGTGCCGCCGCGATGGACTTTCACTCCCGCGCGCTCGGCAGCGGCAGCGAGCTGCCCGGAAAGATGCGGGCAGGTGGGTTTATCGAAACTGACGTGCGCGACGATGCCTCCGCCGAAAAAAGTGGAGATGCGCGTGCGCGTGCGGTCGAAAAACTGGCCGGGCACGACGAAATCGAGCGGGGCAACGTCCTCGCGCAGCGAGCCGACGGCGCTGACGGAGATGATGCGCTCGACGCCCAGGATTTTCAGCGCGTAGATATTGGCGCGAAAGTTGATTTCGCTCGGCGAGATTCGATGCCCGCGCCCATGGCGCGCGAGGAAGGCGACGCGGCGGCCTTCAAGCGTGCCGGTGACAATCGCGTCGGATGGATCGCCGAAAGGCGTCTTGACGCGAATTTCGCGCGTATCGGTGAGCCCGGCCATGGAATACAGGCCGCTGCCGCCGATGATGCCGATAGCAATGGGTTCACTTCCCTTCCCTTTTGGGTTTTTTGCTTTCGTTGCTTTCGCTTTCGAACCGCTGCCCTTGGGCATCTACTCTCCTCAGCTTTTAAAATTGCAATCGAAGCTCTTATTTGCGAGCAGGGCGCGGTAACCCTTCGCTTTACTCGGGTCAACCCAGCGGTCCCTACGATAACCTTCCAGCATCCCTCCTCGATAACGTAGCAGGGCGATGCGCCCTGCTAATCGACCCGCACCGGCTCGGGCTCCCATTTGCCGTTGCGGTCGCGGAGGTACGCCGCCGGGACGCGCGAATCGTGGCAGAAAAGCGCGAGCCAGCCCTCTTTTACGACCTGCGGAATCCAGCGCTTCTTGTTCTCCAGCGTGGTTACGGGATAGAGATCGTAACCCATGATCCACGGCAACGGAAGATGCGCCGTGGTGGGAACCAGGTCGGCGAGGAAAAGGGCCGTTTGGCCGCCGCCGGTGAGCTTCACGCATTGCATGTGCGCCGTGTGCCCGGGCACGACGATAACATCGACGCCCGGCACGATCTGGGAGTCGCCTTCGAGCAGCGTCAACATGCCGGCGCGGTCAAGCGGCTCGTAATTTTCGCGAAAATAGCTGGCGTGGTCGCGCTCGTTCGGGTGCATGGCGTGATCGAATTCGCCGCGCTGAACGCAATAGCGGGCATTCGGGAACACAGGAACGATTTTGTCGCTGTCGATACGCGTGTTGCCGCCGCAATGATCGAAGTGGAGATGCGTGTTGACGACAATATCGATTTGCTCGGGGCGCACGCCGAATTTCTCAAGCTCGCGGGTAAGCGAGGGACCATCAAGGCCATAGATATCGCGGAGCTTGGGATCCATTTTGCCGCCCGCGCCGGTTTCGACCATGATGCGCTTGCCGCCCGCGTGAATCAGCAGGCAATTCATCGCCAGCGTGATGCGGTTGCGCGCGTCGGGCGCGGATTTTTTCTCCCACAGCGGGCGTGGGACGACGCCGAACATCGCGCCGCCGTCGAGAAGCACGTGGCCATCGCAAATGATGTGAAATTCGAGGTCGCCGAGTTTCATCGCAGAATGTCCAAAATACGGGCGCTGGTCAGTACAGTCAAGTCACCACGAGCACAGCGTGCTGTGCTCCTACGTGCGTCACGAAAGGCCGACGCGAGAGAGAATCTCCGTAACAGCAGAGTACGGGTCGATTTTGCGGGCGGCGACATCGGAGACGAGGCGGTCGAATTCGACTTCGCTGGTCCCCTGCTTCAGCGCGCGTTCGGCTACGCGCGTTTGGAGCAGGCGCAGCAGCCACTCGCGCCAGTAATCCCGCTGGCGGGAGCAGCGGTTAGGATCGCTTTCGAGATTCGCTCGAAACCGCGCAATTTCGCGCATCAGTTCGTCGGTCCCTTGATCCTGCGTGGCGACAGTGCGAACCACGCGCGGCTTCCAGCCGGCGCGGTCTGAGACGAGACTCAGAATCGCGAGCAACTGCTGCTCGAATTGTTCGGCGCCTTCGCGGTCGGATTTGTTGACGACGAAAATATCGCCAATTTCCATGAGGCCCGCTTTCAGATTTTGCACGTCGTCGCCCATGCCGGGCGTGAGCACGACGAGCGTGCAATCGGCGATGCGGACGACCTCGATTTCGCCCTGGCCGACCCCGACGGTCTCGATGAGGATCACGTCCTTGCCCGCCGCATCGAGCAAAAGCGCAACGTCGCCGGTAGCCTGCGCGAGGCCTCCGAGAAATCCGCGCGTGGCCATCGAGCGGATAAACGTGCCCTCGTCCTGGGCGTGGCGCAACATACGGATCCGGTCGCCGAGAATCGCGCCGCCGGTGAACGGACTGGATGGATCGACGGCGATGATGCCGACTGTTTTTCCTTCGGCGCGAAACCGCGCGGCCAGGCGATCGACGAGCGTGCTTTTGCCCGTGCCGGGTGAGCCAGTGATGCCGATGCGAAACGCGCGGCCCGTATGCGGGAAAATTGCCTTCAGTAGTTCTTCCGCGCCGGCGGCGTGATTCTCGATGAGAGTGACGGCGCGCGAGAGTGCGCGCGCATCGCCCGCAAGAATTTGCGCGACCCAGTTATCCAGATTATCCGGAGCAGCAGACATGGAATAGAAGTTGAAGATAGCATGGCGCGCGGCGAAACGGGCAATGGTGGTGGGATCCGCACCGGGCGGAAAGCAGATCCCTCGTCAGCCGAACGGCGGCCTCTCTCGGGATGACCCCTGTTGTTAATGTGACGTTAGCTGCGGGGGCTGGAGCTACCCGATCCGTTGGATGGGCCGTGGGTGCCGGAGTATTCGTCGTAGGCTTTGATGATGCGCTGCACGAGGCTGTGGCGGACGACGTCGTGCTCGTCGAAATAGATGAGGGCGATGCCATCGATTTTGCCAACAACGTCGATGGCTTCAACGAGGCCGGAGCGGCGCGTATCCGGCAAGTCGATTTGCGTGATATCGCCGGTGATCACCGCTTTGGAATTGAAGCCGAGGCGGGTGAGAAACATCTTCATCTGTTCGCTGGTGGTGTTCTGCGCTTCGTCGAGGATGACGAACGAATCGTTCAGCGTGCGGCCGCGCATGAAGGCCAGCGGCGCGACCTCGATGATGTCCTTTTCAAGGAAGCGCTCGAGCTTATCGGCTTCGAGCAGGTCGTGCAGCGCGTCGTAGAGCGGGCGCATGTAGGGATCGACTTTTTCCTGCAACGTGCCGGGAAGAAAGCCGAGACGCTCGCCGGCTTCGACGGCCGGGCGCGCGAGGATGATGCGGTTGACCTGTTTCGAGAGAAGCGCCGCGACGGCCATGGCGACGGCAATATACGTTTTCCCCGTGCCGCCGGGACCGATAGCGAAAACCATGTCGTAATTTTCGAGCGCTTCGATGTAGCGCTTTTGATTGGAGCTCTTGGGCGAAACGGTGCGCTTACCGAGCGACCGTGAGCGCGTGGGAGAAAACGCGCTGTGGAGCGTCGAGATAGGTTCGTCGGCGGCGGTTTGTAGCAGCGCCTTCACTTCCTGGCTATTGGGAATATTGCCTTCGCGAATGCGTTCGTTGTAGGCGCCGATGATGCGCGCCGCGCGCTCGACCTGCGCGGGTTCGCCTTCGATTTCGAGATCGCGGTCGCTTAAATGCGTGGTGACGCGCAGCGAGGATTCAAAGAGCCTAAGATTTTCATCGAGGGTGCCGAAGAGCTCGTTGATGCCTCCGGCGATTCGGACGGTTCGCCTCATCAAGTATCTAAGGAGAAGGATAACGCCGCGTGAGAGCGAGGGTCAAGGCGGCCGGGGAATTGACTGACGGTAGTGGGTCAGTTTGAATTTTGACTGCGTGTGTCACGATCAAGAAAATTCAAACTGACCACTACGGAACTGACAGGCAAGCAGATGCGCGGAGGAGGATCGGCAGCAGACGGGCACAGCATGCTGTGCCCCTACGTACGAAAATTAAATGCGGCGCGCGTCAGTGCTGCCGCGAGAAGCGGCGAGTGGCTTCGCCAGCGGCGAGGGTGACAAATTCGAGATAGGAATGCAGCGCAGCTTCCAAGTCTATTTGCCGGAGTTTGCGCTTCCCTTCCCGGTAGTCGAGGACGGCTTCGAATCCGGAGGGATCAGCGCCGGTCCAGGCAGCCATTGCCGCCACGGATTCGCGCTTGGATTGCGGCTGCGGCTCGCCCGCGGCCATGGCGGCGTGGCGGAAAAGCGCGCAGAAGCGGCTGACGGACGAGCGCATGACGTCGAAGCGCGACTGTAGCTTTTCGGGCGCGGCGAGAATTTCTTGACGAAGGGTGATGGCGTAGCTGTGCAGTTCGCTTTCGACGAGCAGCCGGTGAAGCCGTAGCGGCACCTGGAAATTTTCGAGCCAATCCGGGCCGAAAAGGATCCGGTGATGGTTCTTGATGTCGAAGAGCTCGATGGCGAAGAGGTGCGCGGAGCGGCGGAGTTCTTCGAGCGTGAATATCATGGGCGCAGGATTGCCCTGCTCGGTCCACCAGGCGACGGCAGGACGCAACCGCAACAAGTCGGACGCGCTGGCGCGTTCCAAAAGGCAGAGGATGTTCAGATTGGAGTGCTCCGCGGAAAATTCGCCCGCGACGGCCGAACCGAAGAGCACAACGGACTGGAGATTTTCTCCGGTGGCGGTTTGCAACCGACTGACGAGTTCCGCGAGCTTCGATTCCATGTCCCAAAACACCCCCAAAAATGCGCCAACCGGCGCCTGGAAAAACGATAGCAGAGACGAGAACGCGCGACGAAAACGATCGGCGAGGAGTCGCTCAATTACGCACCTGTGGCCGTCCTCGAAGAGAGCGATATTTCTCCGGCGCGGATCAGGAGAGTTACAGACGGCGGAACTTACAGGCGACGCATATCGCTGGATGTGCCGCCGGCGGCGGGCAAGTAGCAGCGCTGCGTATAATCCATCACCATGCGGTCGGCGTTGAAGCGCCAGCCGAGCGTGCGAATGGCGCGTTTCATGCGCTTGATCCATCCGCGCGGCAGGCCGTCTCGGTCGCGCTGATAGAAAAGCGGAATCACTTCGTCGCGCAACACGCGATAGAGATTCTCCGCGTCGCGCTCATCGTGCACGTGCACGTTGGAATGCGTGCGCCCGTTGCCGATGGCGAAGCCGTTGAGGCCGTCGTACGCTTCGGCCCACCAGCCGTCCAAAATGGAGAGATTCAGCCCACCATTCAGGACGACCTTTTGTCCGCTGGTGCCGGATGCTTCGAGGGGGCGCCGCGGATTGTTGAGCCAGACGTCCACGCCCTGCACGAATTGCCGGCCGACGTTGATGTCGTAATCCTCGATGAAAATGAACCGGTCGCCGAACTGCGCGTCGTGCATAATGCGCATGATATCCTGCAGCATGCGCTTGCCGGGCTCGTCGCCAGGATGGGCTTTACCCGCGAAAACGAACTGCACCGGCCGCTTTGGATCGTTCACGAGCAGAGCAAGTTTCTGCAGGTCCGACAGGATCAAATTCGCGCGTTTGTAGGTGGCGAATCGGCGGGCGAAGCCGATGGTGAGAGCGTCCGGACTGAGCGCGCGAGAGAGGAGTTGCTGAGTTTCCTCGGGCTCGCCCCGGCGCTTCGCTTGTTCGACGGCAGTGCCGCGCACGTATTCGAGAAGGCGCGAGCGCAGGTTGAGGTGCGCCTCCCATAGCTCGCCGTCATCAACGGCTTCGATGCGCTCCCAGATATGAGCTTCACTGCTGTGTTCGTGCCAGCCAACGCCCAGATGGCGGTCGTACAGACGGGACATCTGCGGCGCGAGCCACGAAAGGACGTGCACCCCATTCGTGATGTGGCCGATCGGCACCGAATCTTCCGAGCGGCCAGGATACAAGTCCGCCCACATGGCGCGCGAAACTTCTCCGTGAAGCGCCGAGACGGCGTTGGCGCGGCGCGAAAGCTTCAGGCAAACGACCGTCATGCAGAACTCTTCCTGCTGGTTGGTGATGTCCTCTCGGCCCAGGCCCATCAACGTTTCGTGAGAAATGCCGAGCTGCTCGCGCAGCGGGCCCAGATGTTCCTCGACCATTTCCGAGCCAAAGCGGTCGTGCCCGGCGGGTACCGGAGTATGCGTGGTAAATACGACTTCTCGAAATACGCGCGGCACCGCTTCGCCGAACGAGAGTTCTTCGTCCTGCATGCGTTCGCGAATAGCCTCCAACGTGACGAAGGCGCTGTGGCCTTCGTTCAGGTGAATGACTCCGGGTGTGATGCCCATGGCCGTGAGCGCGCGATATCCACCGACGCCAAGCAACAGTTCCTGGCGAATGCGGACGCGGCGATCACCGCCATAAAGCCGCGACGTGAGTTCACGATCTTCCGGCGCGTTCCCTTCGACGTTGGAATCGAGCAAAAGCAGGTCGCAGCGGCCGACGTTCACTCGCCAGACGCGCGCGCGCAGTGCGCCGCGCCGAGTTTCGATCTGCACGACCACCGGCTCGCCAGTTTTGCCGATCGCCGGCTGCATGGGCAGCGAGTTCACGTCCAACGCAATGTATTCTTCCTGCTGCCAGCCGTTCAGGTCGATCCGCTGGCGGAAATATCCCTGGCCGTAGAATAGCCCGACACCAATGAGCGGAATTCCCAGGTCGGACGCGCTCTTGATGTGATCGCCGGCCAAAACTCCAAGGCCGCCCGAGTAGATGGGAATCGATTCGTGAATTCCAAATTCCGCTGAAAAGTAAGCCACTGGCCGAGGACGAAGAACGCCCGCGTGCCGCGCGCCCCAGGTCCGGTCGGCTTCCTCGTACTCGCGAAGCCGGCGGTACGCGTAGTTGACGCGGCTGTGCAACGCGATATCGCGGGCGCGGCGTTCGAGCTGTTCGAGCGGAATTTCCCCGAGCAGCAGGATAGGATTGTGGCGGAGCTGCGCCCATCGAACCGGATCCAAATCCCTGAAAATAGCGGCGCAGTCCTGATCCCAAGTCCACCAGAGATTGCGGGCCAGAGTCCAAAGGCGCTCTTGCAAAGGCGCGATGAAGCGGCCGAGCGTGCGTGCCTCGCTGACAATCGGCGCCACTTGCGCCGCGGCTTCCGACAGCATGCGAATTTCGCCTTCGCTGAACGGGCGGCACTCCACCGTTTGCACGTCGAGGACGCCGAGCAGGACGCCACGATCGATCAGCGGCACGCCTAGAAACGAGTGGTACGCTTCTTCGCCCGCTTCGGGAAAATACTTGAAGCGCGGATGGCTGGTCACTTCTTCCACCGCAATCGGCCGCACCATTTCCGCGACCGACCCAACCAGTCCCTCCGATACCGCCAGGCGAAGCTTGCCGATGCTTTGCGGGCGAAGTCCAACGGTGGCGGCGAGAACCAGATGGCTGCGGTCAGGCTCGAGCAGATACACGGAACAGACGTCCGTCTGCGAGCGCCGCGCGATCAGCGCCACGACCTTCATCAAAGTTTCCGCGGGTTTTCCGCTCTCCTTCGCCAGCTCGCGGATTTCCTCGATGGTTAGAACGTGACTGACGTCGTTTACCGAAGCAGGCGCAGCGGTAGGTACGATGTCGCGCTCGTCGGATTTCACTGACAGGTCCTGAATGCTCATTTCAGGGTCGCCTTCGTTCTAATACCAAGACCGCTGCGTTCGGCAGCGAAATACCTGCTGCCAATCGCGTTCGGCGGCACTGCTCTGAACCGCGCTACTTCCAGTGTGCCTCAGTCGCCAGCGATTTGCGAATCGGCCAAAAACAGGCACAGAAAAATGTAATCCGCGCTGCCCGAAAATTCCCGGTCGCAAGCCGCCGAAGGGAACACTGTATTCGCGCGCGCACGGCAAGTCCAATCGAAGTTCTTAATAAGAGGCATTCCCCGCGCCCTTTCAGTATAGACGCCCACGGCGATTAGCGACCGTAAGCTGCCCCGGTTGCCGCGAAAAGGGCAAGATTCCCCACGGCGCAAGCGTCGATTATCCTCTTGCAAAGAGCATTCGGCCGCCAGCCCGCATTATTCAGGTCCGGCAACCAGCGTATAATTGGCAAAAGCGCTTGCGCGAGGCCGCAAATGAGCTCATTGACCATCCGAAATTTCATGAAACAGCAGGGTTTTGCCGAAGAGCCGGATAGCGTTTGCAACATGCACTTTTCAGGGCTGTATTTTCAGCCAAGGATCGTCGGCTCGCTGGTAGTGGTTGGAATTATCTTGCAGTTCTTCGTGCTGCCCGCGGCAGCGGCTTTGTACTTTTTCCTGTCAGCTCTGCTGTGGTGGAACGTTGGCGTGCCCAAGCTGAATCCATTCGAGACTTTTTACAATCGAGTGCTGGCGGCTCCAAGAGGCTGGGCGCGGCTGGAACCGGCGCCGGGACCGCGACGATTCGCTCAGGCGATGGCCGCGGTGTTCATGTTGATCGTTGGCATTGCGCTGCTGCAGGGCTGGATGGTGACGGCTTGGGTATTCGAAGCGTTTCTGGTGGCGGCGTTTTCAGCACTGCTTTTTGGGAAGTTCTGCCTGGGAGCCTATATCTATCATTTGCTGCACGGGCACGCGGCGTTTGCGAATAGCACGTTGCCCTGGGCGGGCCGCCGCGGCTAGATCGTTCCGCCTTCGTGCCTTTGCGCTAACTTAGGCGACGGCTCACCACTTGCCGGTGCTGCGTATCACGCACGCCATGAAGCCGATCAGCGTGATCACCGATCCCAATAGCGCCCAATTAGCAACCAGCTCATGTTTCCAATCGATCTTCGGTAGATTCACCCTCGCCCTCCCCGCATATTTGCAAGGCGATAGTTTAATATGGAAGCCGAGGATTCGCGCATCGAATTTCGCGAAGGCGCGAAGATTGCGCCCGCCGCGCGTCCATGGCTCAGCGGCAATTCACATGGCTCGGTTTTCATCGTACGCCCGGCGCATGTTGCCGCATCATTATCCCGGTGCGATAATGGCGCCGTTGAGAAGCGTTCCTGTTGCGGAAGAAATTGGGGGTTGTTATGGCTCTGCGAGACGGATGGATCGAAAAACGCGCGTCGGCGATGAACGGCAGCGGTCGAAACTTTTCGCAAATGCATTTCGCGCGCCAAGGCGTAGTCACGGAGGAAATGGCCTACGTGGCGCAGCGCGAAAAAATCGCGCCCGAACTCGTGCGTGATGAAGTGGCGCGCGGCCGCGCCATCATTCCCGCCAACATCAACCACCGCAATCTGGAACCGATGGGCATCGGCGTCGCGCTGAATTGCAAGATCAACGCCAACATCGGCAATTCCGCCACCACTTCCGATCCGGCGCAGGAACTCGAAAAGCTGCATCGCGCGGTTCACTACGGCTCGGACACCGTCATGGACCTTTCGACAGGCGGAGATATCCCGTCGATTCGCAAGGCGATCATCAATGCGTCTCCGGTGCCGATCGGCACGGTGCCGATTTACGAAGCGATCTCGCGCATCCGGCGGGCCGAAGATCTAAACATTGAGGTGATGCTGGAAGTAATCGAAGAGCAAGCCGAACAGGGCGTGGACTACATGACGATTCACGCCGGCGTCCTGCGCGAGTTTCTGCCGCTCGTACGAAACCGGATAACCGGCATCGTGAGCCGCGGCGGCGCGCTGCTGGCGCAGTGGATGAGCTATCACAAAAAGCAAAACTTCCTTTACGAAAATTTCGACGCCATTTGCAAGATTTTCCAGAAGCACGACGTGAGCTTTTCGCTCGGCGATGGGCTGCGTCCCGGGTGTCTCGCCGACGCGAGCGACGCAGCGCAGTTCGCCGAGTTAAAAGTGCTGGGCGAGCTGACCCAAAAAGCTTGGGAATACGACGTGCAAGTGATGATCGAAGGCCCCGGCCACATTCCGCTCGACCAAATCGAGCTGCAGGTAAAAAAAGAAAATGAGCTGTGCTACGAAGCGCCCTTCTACACGCTGGGGCCGCTGGTTACGGATATCGCGCCAGGCTACGACCATATCACCAGCGCGATTGGCGCGGCGATGATCGGCTGGCACGGCGCGTCTATGCTCTGCTACGTCACTCCTAAAGAGCATCTGGGCTTGCCCAATCCAGACGACGTTCGCCAGGGCGTGATCGCCTACAAGATTGCCGCGCACGCCGCCGACGTCGCCCGGCACCGGCCCGGCGCTCGCGACCGCGACGACGCACTCAGCTATGCTCGCTTCCTTTTCGACTGGAAAAAGCAATTTGCGCTATCGCTGGACCCGGAAACGGCTCAGGCCATGCACGACGAGACTTTGCCGGACGATTTCTACAAAGAGGCGAAGTTCTGCTCGATGTGCGGGCCGAAATTCTGCTCCATGAACGCAACGCAGATTTCGGAGATTTATCAGGGATTAGACCAGAAGGATCGCGAAGCAAAGTTCGCCGAGCTTCTGGCCAAAGTCGAGCCTGAACCGAGCGCGAAGGGAACGGCTGCCGGATCGTAATCGCCCGTAAGCTTAAGCAAGGCATCTTCTCAAATTGGAGGCGTCATGGCGTTTGTGCGCGCGGCGAAAGTGGATGCTGTAGCTCCGGGAAGCATCGCCGAGTTTCAGGTCGGCGGGAAGGCTGTCGCCGTGGCTAATGTTGGCGGTAAGTTCTTCGCGCTCAATGGCGTATGCATACACGAGGGCGGACCCGTAGGCGAAGGCGCCCTGAACGGCAATGTGGTCATCTGCCCCTGGCATGCGTGGGAATACGACGTTACCAACGGAAAGATCGTCGGCAGCCCTGATGGCGCCGAAGGACTCGCCTGCTACCCCGTCGAAGTCCGCGAAGGCGACATCTACGTGGACGTTGGATGAGCTGAAACCGGACTATCGCAGCGGAAACCCGAAAAATCTGCACCGAGGGCGTTCCTTTCCGCTCCCGTTCCGTGTATAGTTCGCGCGATACTTTTCATCGGATGACGCAAACTCCCCCCAAACCCAGGCGATGGTTGCTGGCTGTCGATCCCCGCGTGTACCACTGGGACACGCTTTTCGTTAAAGGCAAGGAAATGTGGCGGCAGGCCGGCAGCAAGCCGGACGCGCTGCGTCAGCTAAAGCAAGTGCATAAGGGCGACCGGGCGCTGTGCTACCACGGCAAGCCCGAGCATTCCGTCTATGCCCTAGCCGAAGTAAGCCGCGACCCATATCCCGACCCGCACGACCCGGAAGGCAAGAAACTGGTCACCGACTTGCGAGCCATTGAGCGTTTGCCGCGGCAGGTGGCATTGACGGAAATGCGAGGAGACAAGCTCCTGCGAAAAATCAAATTTCTGAAGAACACGCGGTTGACGATTTGCCCTTTGACGGAAGAGGAGTACGCGGAAATCCTGCGCCTCGCTGGAATCGTCGCCTCTCCCGGCATTCCTCTTCCCTAGGCGATCCGCGCTCGCCACTGTTTCAGTCAAAAATCCATAGTACGGCTACAATCAGAACGGCGAATCACGATATCTCGCCACTCCAACATGCCTGAACTGCCTGAAGTCGAAACCGTTGCCCGCGGGCTGCAATCCGCCCTTCCGGGGCGGCGAATCGTGAGCGTGAGACTTGGCAAAACAGACTTCATCGAAGATCCGGCCGCCCTCGAACGCGACCTGCCTGGGAGCCGCGTCGAATCGGTGCGGCGCTACGGCAAATTTATGCTGATGGATTTGCAGTCGGCCGACGCCCGCGACCCAAAGTTTGCGCTCCAAGTCCATCTTGGGATGACAGGCCGGATGGTGGTTAGCGCGCCCGAGGAGCCAATCCCCGTCCACACGCACGTGTTTATGGCGCTCGATGACGGGCGCGAAGTCCGCTACACCGATCCTCGGCGCTTCGGATTCATGCGCATCGTATCCGATGGCGCGCGGGATGCATTGCTGGCGAAAGTCGGGCTCGAGCCGCTCTCCGCATCCGAATCCGAATTTCGGGAAAAGATCAGCGCGCGGAAGTCGCGCATTAAGGCGCTGCTGCTCGATCAGCACGTGATGGGAGGCATGGGCAACATCTATACGGACGAGAGCCTGTGGCGCGCCGGTATTAATCC
>JASHPG010000054.1 GCA_030038275.1 Candidatus Acidiferrales bacterium
ACGACTGGAGCGCCGGGAACCGGCTGGGACGTCATCGGATTCACGCCAATCGCGTATGGCAGCGGCTGATTCGGTCCTGAGTTGATGACGACGGAAAGCGTGGCCGTGTTGCTGGTGCGCAGATCGATTGCAGTGACGGTCTGGTCGGTGTTGTTGACTACCAACGCGACAGGGTCGGGCAGTTGATCGTCAACCGCAACGCCCGTCGGCTGATTGCCGACAGCGATGGTGTTGATCACAGCGTTGGTCGCCAAACTTACGATGGAGATGCTGTTGCTTCCGGTGTTCGCGACGACGGCCCAACCATCGGCCTTGTCGATAGCCACGGCAGTGGGATTCGTGCCTACTGTTGGTGATGCGACTGGCCCGGTAGGAATGGAGGTCCCGGCCGGCGTGATTGCAAAGTTCATTCCCGCCATTGAGGAACTGCCAGCGGCAACTCCCGCGTTCTGCACCACGATGGGGAACAGGCCCTCAGTCGTAAGAGCCGAGATGGGCAGATTAGCAGTAAGTTGGCGGCTGCTATTCAAAGTCACTGTATTAACGGCCGCGCCGTTGAAGGTGACGGTCGTCGCATTCGCGAGAGAACTTGAGAAGAATCCGCCGGTGAGCGTGACTGGAACGGGGCTGGGCGAACCTTGCAAAGCGCTTTGCGGCAATTCGGAAATCAGCGCAGGCCCTGTGGGAAACAGCGTAAACGAGGCCGTTCCCGACGCGAGGCTGCCGTCCGGAGTTTGCACGCTTACTTGCAGCGCTCCGGCGGAGGCGAGTTGCGCCGCGGGGATCGTGGCGCGAAGCAATGAGGTGCTGATGAACAGCGTTGGCACTGCCGTGGGCGCTTGTCCCGCCGGACCGACGAACACCTCCTCGGTGCTCAAAAAATTCGAGCCATTCACGTAAATATCCTGCTGCGCCGAACCTGCCGCGGCGATCTCGGGCGCGATGGGACTCGGATACGAGGTATCGCTGATGTTGCTTAGCATAGGCGCAGTGGCGGCAACGAGGCTCACGGTTGCCGTACCCGTTTGCGATGGATCGGCCACAGACGTAGCTTGAATCGTTACGGAAGATGTGGGCACGGTACCTGGAGCGGTGTACAAACCACTGCCGGTTATTTGGCCGTCATTCCCGGAGTTGTTGCACGTCAGCCCGGTAACACCCGTCGTGCTGGTGCATACCGCCCACGTGACGCCGCTCGAAGACGCAGGCCCCTGCACCGTGGCGTTGAATTGGAAGCTTTGGCCGGTGCCAATGGTGGCGCTATTGGGCGTAACTGTAACCTTGTACTGCGACTCGATGAGAACCTGGAATACTCCGAAATAGTTCGTTTTCACGCAACTGGTTGCAACTACGTACGCCGTGCTCGGAGAAGGAATCGTGGCGGGCGCCGTATAGAGCCCGTTGGGAGTCACGGTGCCGTAGCCCGTGATCGGTTTTGACACGGTCGGCAGAGTGCACTGCTGCGGACCAGATGCGGGCGAGCACTCCGACGGCGCAACAATGTTTGTTGTCGAGCCGCTGACGGGAGGGTTGCCCGGCTGCAGGCAAACTTGCCAATACACCGTCGTCGCCGTAATGCCTGAGACGGTTGCTGCCAGTTGTGCGGCGCCATTGGGCGGAACTGGGTATCCACCGGTTTTGCTGATGGGGCTTGTGCCAGTCGGACCCGTCACGGTCACCGAAACCGCGGTCGAGTTTCCCCCGCAGCCGACCGCACAAACAACTACAAAGATCACCGCGCTTACAACCCACGCTTTCATGCGTTTTCCCCCGAGTGCCTTCACTCGCCTTCCCCGCGCGACGAAATCGTTTCCTTCCTTGCCGTTTCCCCGGGCAGCCATTAGAACGTCCGGCTGACGGCGAAACGCAGCACCGACGGCGCCTCAAACAGATTGGGCGGAATCGTCTGCGTCGATTGAGCCTGACTCAGAATCTCTTGCAATTCTGGCTGAATTTGCGTGCTGTAAACGCCGAGCTGTTCGAGCGCTTGGCGCACCGCCGGCTGCATGTAATAGCCTCCCAAGGGCGGCGCGACCACTCGCTTTAAGCGCAGATAATTGTACGCGTAGTAGATGCGGAACGGCGCTTGAATTATGGGAAGCTGGAAGTTGAGTTCGATACCTGCCGACGTGTGCGGGCGGAAATTCGTGCCCCCTGCAATGGGCAGCGTCGTCGGAATGTGTACGCACGGAGTATTCGGCAGACACGGGAAATCCGCGTTCGGATACTGCTGCTGAAGCGGCGCGATCGCCGTGGGATCGAGCGCCAGCTGCGACTGCCGTAAAATGCCGCTGAGGCCTATATCGTTGAAGAAGCTAAGCCCAACGTATTCTTTGTAAAGCGGGATGCGATACTCGATGTTGGCCACGCCTGTCAAATCGCCGCCAGGCCGGCTGGGAACCCATTCGAGCACGTTGACAGGTACCGTCATCGTGACCGGTCGGCCTTGACTCAGCACGGTCGGATTTGTGAACGAAACATCCACGGTGGTCGAGTCCGGGATAAAGACGAAAGGCGAAATGGTGTAGAAGTCGTAGCCGCGCACGTCCTGCTCCCCGCCCAGGTAGTAGCGGCTGTTCGGCGGAACGTCCTTGCCCCCATATCCCGTGATCATGTTGCTCATCACGTGGAACGCCCAGACGTTGCGGCGGTGATAGCTCGGGTGAAAATACTTGAACTCGAAATTGTTCGCGACCGTGTTGACATTCCCGCCAAGCGGACCGCCCTGCACCGAAACGCCATAGTAGAAGTACTTCCCGTGCGTGGGGTTTACCGGGCTATCGACGCTGCTGTAGGTGATCGTCGGCGTGACCGTGCTCATGTCTATGCCGTTCAACGCGTTCGGACCCGCCAGATTAGTGAACTTCGTCAGCTCAAAGAGCAATGTCGCCGACGAGCTGAACGAAGTGATGTTCGTGGTGGAAAACCCGTACGTCAACCCGACGCGCGTGAAGCCAGCCTTTGAAAGCTTGCGAAGCGGATAGCTGGCGAAAACGGTGAAGCCCTTCGATTCCGTATTGTAGTTTTCCTGCAAGGCCGGATCGATGGCCACCTGCTGGCCGAATAACAGCCCCTCTTCGCGCGCCGTGTTGTAGTCGAACTTGTCGTAGAAAACCGTGAAGCCCGTGGAAATCGGGCGGTCGAAAAGATACGGCTCGGTGAACCCGAACTGCACGTCGTCCTGAATGTTGCCAATCTGCGCGCCCAGCGTGAGCGTCTCGCCAAGCCCCAGAAAATTGTTCGTCTGATACGAGAATCCGACGAACGTGCCCGCCAGTCCGCTGACGCCGCCGGAAAAGCTGATCGACTGCTTGCCCTTTTCCTTCAGCTTCAGGTTAATATCGACGGTGCCGGCCTTCACGTTGCGCTTCAGTTCGGCGTCCTCCGGCTTGATCTTGTCGAAATAGCCGAGCTGATTCAGACGCAGAATACTCAGCTCCCACAGCTGGTTATTATAGATTTGTCCTTCATCCAGCAGCAGCTCGCGACGGATCACTTTGTCACGCGTGGTGGTGTTTCCCTCGAATGTGATGCGCCGGACGAAATATTGTTTTTCCTGGTCGAACTGCAGCGTGAGATTAACGATCTTCTTCTGATCGTTGACGTCGAAGAGCGGCTCGGGCGTGAAGTCAATGTAGCCGTATTGGCCGTAGAGTTTGCGGTAAGTATCAAGCGACTTTCGGATTTTATCCGCGTCGAAAATATCGCCTTCCTTCAAAGGGAATATCGCCTTCAGGAATTGCGTCTTGAAGATCAGGCCCTGATCGGGATCGGAACTGCGGAAGACGAGCTTGCCCATGCGGTACTGCGGGCCTTCGTCGATGGTGATCGTGATATTCGTCGCCTTGCCGTGTTTCGCGCCAACCAGCGGCCACGGCCCGGGAATTCCGCCCTTGTTCACGTTCACGGTCTTCAGGCCGGTCGCGTTGACGTTGACCCTGAAATAGCCGTGGTTCTGATACAGCCCGCGGATGCCGACTTCCATGTCCTCGTTGAGCTTGTCCTGATCGAAGGTCTTGCTCATAACAGGAATAAACGAAAATCCCAGCGGGATGGAGTAAGGCCGGTCGTTGTGCATCGACCAGATCAGCTTCTCGTCCGAGAAAGCCTTGTTGCCGATGAATTTTATCGCGCCGACTTTCACCTTCGGGCCTTCGTCGATGATGAAGTCGAGCTTCACCGCATTCGAGGCCGGGATGCGCTGGTACGTGGCCTTCACCGTGGCGAACTGGCGCCCGTGCGCGGCGAGAAGTTCTTTGATCACCACTTCCGCGCGCTTGATCTTCGTGGGATCGAACTGGCTTTCCACGGTCATATCCACGTGTTCTTTTTTGTATGCGTCGAGAATGTCCGACTCGGTGACCGACTTTTCGCCCTTGTACTCGATGCGGCGGATGATGGGCCGCTCCACCACGTGGAAGATGATGATTTTGCCGTTAGGATTATCCGGATCGTTTTGCACTTCCAGGCGAATGTCCTCGAAGAATTGCGTGTTCCACAAAGCGCGGAAATCGCGCTGAAGCGCCTCCACGCTGTAAGGGTCGCCGGGCCGCGAAAAGATGCGCGCCAGCAGCGTGTCGCGCTGGATGCGCCGGTTCCCCTCGAAGAAGATTTTCGTGATGATGTACTGCTTCTGCTGGGGTTGTTGAGCTTGAGCGTCCTGCGCGCGGAGCGATCCGCCCATGGCGAGGACCAGCCATACGACCACCAGAAGCTTGGGCGCGCGCGGAAATATGAATCTGGTCGCGGCCAAAGACCTAGTCAAGGCCGCAGTCCCCGGCGAAAATGGTGTGCTCCCCTGCCGCCGTGAGTCGGTCGGCTCGCGCGAGTAGGATTCTTAGTGGGCTACCGGGGTTGCTTCCGCCACGGGCCGGAACGACAGCTCCTCGCCCGTGAGGTAGATCTCCAGCGAAGCGGGCCTCTGGAGCCCGCCCTGGATCAGCGCTTCCGACAGCGGGTCTTCGACGTACTTCTGCAATGCGCGCCGGAGCGGCCGCGCACCGTAGTTTCTGTCGGTGCAGGTTTTCTCGAGAATCCACTGACGCGCCTCGGGCGTCAAGACGATCTGCACTTGCCGGTGTACCAGCGTGTCGTTGATCTGGCCGACCAGCAAATCGATGATGCGCAACAGGTCGTCGTCCGTGAGCGAATTGAACAGAATCACTTCGTCCAACCGGTTCAAAAACTCCGGATTAAACGCTCGCTTGACCTCGCCCATCACCATTTCATCCTGGCTCTTGGCCGCCAGGACAAGGTCCGTGTGTTGGAAGCCCAGACCGGATTGCTTCTGCAGCTGCCTCGCGCCCAGGTTCGAGGTCAGGATGATAATGGTGTTGCGGAAGTCTACAGTATTGCCTAGGCCGTCTGTCAATTGTCCGTCTTCAAAAACTTGCAGCAGGATGTTGTACACGTCCGGGTGGGCCTTCTCGATCTCGTCGAGCAGGATCACCGAATAGGGCGTGCGGCGGACGCGCTCGGTGAGCTGGCCGCCCTCTTCGTATCCCACGTATCCCGGAGGCGCGCCGATCAGTTTCGAAACGGAGTGCTTCTCCATGTATTCCGACATGTCGAAGCGGATCAGCGATTTCTCGCTGCCGAACAGGAACTCGGCGAGCCGCCGCGCCACTTCCGTCTTGCCGACGCCCGTAGGTCCAAGGAACAGGAAGCAACCCACCGGACGCCCCGGAGCTTTCAGCCCCGCTCGGCTGCGGCGAATCGCGCGAGCCAGAGCGGTAATCGCGCGATCCTGGCTGATGACCCGCTTATGCAGCTCTTCCTCAATCCGCAGCAGCTTTTGCTGCTCGTCCTCCTTGATCGAAGTGACGGCTATTCCGGTCCAGCGCGCCACCACTTCTTCGATATCCTCGCGCGTCACAACGCCCGTGGATGAATCGTCGATCTTCAGCTTCTCGCGCAACGTGCGCAGATGTTCCTTCTCTTTGCGCTCTTCTTCGGAATAAAAGCGCGCCTTTTCGAATTCGTGGTTGGCGATGGCCGTTTCCATCCGGTGGGTGATGAACTTCACGCGCTTCTGCACTTCGGAAACTTCATCCGGCAGCATCGCCTGGCGCAGCTTCACGCGCGCGCCCGCTTCGTCCAACAGGTCGATCGCTTTGTCCGGCAGGAAGCGGTCTGGAATGTAACGGTTAGAGAGATACACGGCGTAGCGAATCGCTTCCTCCGTATAGCTGACAGCGTGAAACTTTTCGTAACGGTCGCGAACGCCTTGCAGCACGCGGATCGCGTCGTCTTCTCCCGGCGCCGGGACCTTCACCGCCTGGAAGCGGCGTTCGAGAGAGCGATCTTTCTCGACCGACTTGCGGTATTCGCCCGGCGTGGTTGCGCCGATGCACTGAATTTCGCCGCGGCTGAGCGCGGGTTTCAGAATGTTCGCGGCATCGAGCGAGCCCTCCGCCGAGCCCGCGCCAACCAGCGTGTGCAGCTCGTCAATGAATACGATCGCGTTCTGGCTCTCCATCAATTCCTTCATGATGGTCTTGAGCCGCTCTTCGAATTGCCCGCGGTATTTCGTGCCGGCCACGATCAGCGATAGATCGAGCGACAGAATGCGCTTGTCGGCAAGGAACGGTGGAACGTCTCCATCGGCGATGCGCTGCGCCAGGCCTTCCACAATGGCTGTCTTGCCCACGCCCGGCTCGCCAATCAGCACCGGGTTGTTCTTGGTACGGCGGCAGAGAATCTGGATGGCCCGCTCCAACTCGCGGTCGCGGCCCACGAGCGGATCGAGTTGGCCCTCCATCGCCGCTTGCGTCAGGTCGCGGCTAAATTCGGCAAGTAGGGATGCTTCTTTTGGCCTGTTCACAGCCACCTTCTCTCCCCCCGTGCTGCGCGCCAACTCCTCGCGTACGGTGGAAAGCCGCAATCCCCGTTCCTGCAGGATTTCGGCGCCAAAGGATTTTTCTTCCCGCAAAACTCCGAGAAGCAAGTGTTCCGTTCCCACGTGCTTATGGCCGAGACGTTCCGCTTCTTCCGCCGAATAATTGAGTATTCGCTTGCACTCCTGGCTCAGAGGCACTTCTACCGACGTGGAAATACGCTCGCGCACCGTGATGCGCGATTCGATCTCTTTGCGAATGGACTCGATCGAGCCGTGCGTACGCAGGAAGCGGTTCGCCAGCGCCTTATCTTCGCGGAGCAAGCCAAGCAGCAAATGCTCCGTCTCGATATACGGGCTGCCGTACTGGCTCGCCTCATATCGAGCGAAGAAAATCACGCGCCGCGCCTTCTCTGTGTAACGTTCAAACACGGTTCACCCAAGTCCTCCTGACGCTACCGGCCCGCTGCCGGCGTTACCATTCAAAGCCATCACGCCTTCGGCAAGCGCATCCGTGCCCGGCGCAAGCTTTCCGTGCTGCAGAGCCAGCACGCGATCGGCTCGCCGCGCAAGCGCCAGATTATGTGTTGCTAATATCGTGGTGAGACGGTGCGAGCGGTGCAGCCGCTCGATCAGATCGAACACGCCCGCCGCGCTCCGTTCGTCCAGGTCGCCTGTCGGTTCGTCCGCGAGGAGCAGGACGGGATCGTTTACCAGCGCGCGCGCGATCGCCACGCGCTGCTGCTCACCGCCCGAAAGTTCCCCGGCTCGCTGTCCCGCGCGACTGGCCAAGCCTACTTCCCCCAACCACCGTTCTGCTATCCGCAACGCCTCTTCCGCCGGCGTGCCGTGCACCAGTAGCGGAATCGCCACGTTTTCGGCGGCGGTAAAGTCCGGCAGCAAGTGGTGACGCTGCCACACAAAACCGACCGAACGATTCCGGTAAACCACCAGCTCCGGTTCGCCGAATGAGAGGAGCGGATTTCCAGCGAAGTATAATGCACCGCTTGTTGGAGTGTCCAGCGCGGCCAATAGATGCAAAAACGTGCTCTTTCCTGAACCGGACGGCCCCACGATGGCGATCAGTTCGCCGCGCTCGGCCGAGAAATCGATCCCGTCCAGCGGCACAATCTCGTGCCGCCCGGAGTAGAACTCCTTGCGCAGGCCTTCGGTCCGGACAACAACGCCTTCTGGCTCACACGCGCCAGTTCGCCCATCCTCGACCGCAATAACCGTACTGGCCAGCCTATTCATTCCTACAATCTCGTACACACTTTAGATGCCGAACTGGGCCGAGCGTATCTCCTTCTCTTGCAGAAACCTAGTCTCGCCAAATGCCGACCTACGCCTAGCAGTTTTCCCAGTTATCACCCGGATTTCTCTTTTAGCGGCGCCACGGGTTGCCGTTTTTTGGCACAAGCTCCCATCCCATAATGATTTTACCATGCGTCGCCTTGGGAACGAATCGAAACACCTGCCGACTGAAAGGTACGACGGTATTTCGCAACCTGCCGTTTCACAAAATGCCGCCAGCTGTTTTCGGGCTTATTCGAAGCGAAGGATTTCGACCGGCAAAATGCGCGACGCGGACCGCGCGGGCAAAATGGTGGCCGCCACGCTGATGGCCAGCGCAGCAGCTGCTATCCAGAGCGCGTCGAAGCCATTGGCGTGAAATGGAACGTAAGGGATCGCGTACACCTGCGGATTCAGCGGAATCAGTTGCCAGTGGTTGGCGGTCCACGCGACGCCGTATCCAACCACCAAGCCAATTGCCGTCCCTACTAAACTGACTACCAAGCCCTGCAAAACGAAAATCGCGCGAACCTGGCTGCGGCGCGCGCCCACGGCCATCAATACCGCGATGTCGCGCGCGCGGTCGCTTACAGTCATTGTAAGCACCACCAGAATGTTCAGCCCGGCGACGAACGTGATGAGGCCGATGAACAGCGCGGTAACCAGTTTTTCCAGGCTCATGGCACGAAAGAGGGCCTGATTTTCCTGCATCCATGTAGTGGCGAAAAAACCGGGCCCGGCGCGTTTAACCAGCTCGTTCGCGACGGATTGCGCTTTATCGAGATTCTTCACCCGCACTTCCAGCAAGCTCGCCACGTCGCCTACTCCAGCCAATTCCTGCGCCGATTGAAGAGTCACGAAGGCCCAGTTCGCGTCGTAATCGTAAAATCCGGAATCGAAAATTCCGGTCACGCGAAAGCGGCGCGCGCGCGGTACCATTCCGAACGGCGTCAGATTTCCTTGCGGACTGGTCAACGTGACGTAATCGCCGACCGAGATATCCAAATCGTCCGCCATCAGCCGCCCGACGATCAACGCCGGCACTCCATCTGCATCGGGAGCGAAATTCGCCGAGCCCGCCGCAAGATGCCGCAGTGCGCCATCCACTCGCGTTTCGAGTTGCGGATCTACGCCTTTCAACACTACGCCCCGCGCCCGCGCGCCAATCGAAAGCAGCACGGTGTCATAAACTGCTGGAACGATCGATTGCACTCCGGGAGTTTTCGAGAGCCGCGTTATTAATGCCTGATAATCGCGAACGCCTTCACGGCTGTACGGCTTCAGGTTTACGTGCGCGGTCACGCTCAACAACCGGTTGCGAATCGCCTCGCGAAAACCGGTGTTCATCGCCAGCGCGATCACCAGCGTCATTACGCCGGCTGCGACTCCCAGGCTCGCGAGGTACGTCACCAGCCGCAACACGGCAGGCCGGTTCGGCGAGCGCAAGTAGCGTTTCGCCACCAGCCACTCGAATGTCACTTGGAGCGCTCGTCCGGCGGTTTGAGGGATGTTTCTTGCCCGGCAGCCGCGGCGGCGTCTGCTTCCGCGGTATGGCGCAACAGCGGGAAAAGAATCACTTCGCGGATCGCGTGCGAATTTGTGAGCAGCATCACCAGCCGGTCAATCCCGATGCCTTCGCCCGCGGTCGGAGGCAAACCGTGACTCAACGCGCGAATGTAATCGAGGTCAACTTCCTTCGGCATTTCCTGCCCGCCTTTTTCCACCTGCTCCCGGAAGCGCCGCTCCTGATCGTCCGGGTCGTTCAGCTCGGAAAATCCGTTGGCAACTTCCATGCCCGCGATGAACAGCTCGAATCGTTCGGCTAGCGACGGATCATCCTCGCGCCGCTTTGCCAGCGGCGAAATTTCCACCGGGAAGTCGTAAATAAACGTCGGCTGCACCAGATGCTGTTCCGCAATCGTTTCGAACAGCTCACCGATCAATTCGCCGTCGGATGTATTTTCGTCGGATTCAACCGCGTCCACGCCCTTAGCTTTTGCAAAATAGTTGTAGCGAGCCGCAACTTTCCGCGGTCCGCCTTTTGCGGCGAGTTCCTCCACGCTCGGTGCGGCGCCCGCTTCGGCAGGCCAGAATTTACGGATCGCCCCGCGCATCGAAAGCCGTTCGAAGCGGCTGAAGTCGATTTCGCGCTCGCCAAACGCTACTTTCCTTCCACTGCAAACTTTCTCGGCCAAGCCGCGCAGCAATTCCTCTGTCAAATCCATCAGCGTGGGCCCGTCGCTATACGCCTGATAAAATTCCAGCATGGTGAATTCCGGCTGATGAATTGCATCAATACCTTCGTTGCGGAAATTGCGGTTGATCTCGTAAACGCGGTCGAGCCCGCCCACCACCAGCCTCTTCAAATACAGCTCCGGCGCGATCCGCAGGTACAGGTCCATGTCCAGCGTGTTGTGATGGGTTACAAACGGCCTCGCGGTCGCCCCGCCGAGAATCGGGTGCATCATCGGCGTTTCCACTTCCACGTAACCGCGCTCGTCGAAAAACCTCCTCAGTTCGCGAACGATTTGCGCGCGCCGCAAAAAAATTTCCCGCGCCTTCTCGTTTCCGATTAGATCGAGATAGCGCCTGCGGTAGCGTATCTCGGTGTCCGTGAGTCCGTGCCACTTCTCGGGCGGCGGTAGCAACGCTTTTGTCAGCAGTTGTAGCTTTTCGACTTTCACCGTCAGTTCGTTGGTTTTGGTTCGAAAGAGGTGCCCCGACACGCCTACGATGTCGCCCAAATCGAGGAGTTGAAACAGCTTGAACGCGTTCTCGCCCACTACGTCCAGCCGAACGTAGAACTGCAGTTTTTCGCCGTCGCCTGCCAAATGACCAAAACCCGCTTTGCCATGCGGCCGCAACGCCACGACGCGTCCGGCCACGCGCACCTCAATATTTTTCGCGGACAGTTCCTCCGCGGTACTATCTCCAAACTGCCCCAAAATTTGGCGTGGCGTGTGCGTCCAATCGAACCGATGTGGATGAGCCAGATGGCCAAGTGCTTCAATTTCCGTCAGTTTCTTGCGGCGTTGCAAGTACTGATCGAGCGGCTCAAATTCCAAGGTAAACCTTTCTCTATTTGGGAAACGGCTCAGGCGAGCCGCACGTCAGTATATCGACCAGCTTTACAAAGCGTCAAGAAACGGAGCCGAATCGGAAGCGGTGTTATAATCTTTCGGGTTTTGGGGGTAGGTGGTGTTTCCTAGGCGAAAAACGCAGGTTGCGTCACCACGGCGAAGTGTATCCGAAGACTGGATCACGGCTCTCCCGGGCGAAAAAAACGACCTTTTTGACACCGTTGTAGGCCGCTGGGAATGCGCCTACGCGATGATGAGTGTCGCGCTCGATGACGCCCTCTCGCTGCGTTCGCGCGGCGAACTGGTCTGCGCCCGCCAACAGGTAGCCATCGCAGCCGACCTGCTCGAAGCGCTTAGCGCCTCCCTAACCTCTTTTTGTACCGCCGTCCAGTGCCGCAGCCGGTCGATTTCAGCGATCCCGGCGGTGAGACCGCTTAACTCCACATTTTTCCGCGGCAATCCGGCGCGCAGCGCGGCGTCTTGGAACGAAATCATCCATCACATTCGCTTTCGCGGCCGTTCCCGCTTTTTCCACAAGCTGCGAATCCTTTCGGAGATGCTGCGGCAGTTGGAGGAGGATTTTCACGAGGCCGCCGGCGATATCGCCAAAGGTATGGACACGCAGCCCATCGCCTCGTGGCTCACGCTCGACGAGCTTCACTACGATTTCAACACCTGCTTGCGTGAGACCGAAGTGATGCTGAAGTCGTTTCTGCGTGCTCTTCCTTCCGAGCAACTCCACGGTTTGGCATACGATTTGGATGCCCTGCCGACTGCCAAGCCGCTCCGCCTGAAGGCTCGCCTTTCAGGCGCTATCGCGTAACTCCGCGCCTCGCACCACGTCGTTGTTGACACTACATTTTTGCCAACAGCCGGTTTTCGCCATCATCAGCTACTAGACGAACCTCCTGAATCAGACGACAATAGACCCCGACATCTGTCAGTCTCTTGTGTCTTAGGTTTTTTCAATTTCACACTATCCGCTGCGGTGCGGCAGGGGCAAGATGGCTGTGCGGCTCGCCTGCGGGCGCGCAGGCAAGAAGGGGAAGTACAACTCTTGGAAAGACCAACGCATCGCACTGAAGGATGCGTCCCGGCGGGTAGCGTGACCCGAGCGAGACGAATGGAGACTGGGGACATACCAGAGCCGGACTTGATTCGGCTCGCCCAGCAAGGGAACGCGGCGGCGTTCGAAGGTTTGTACCAGTTGCACAATCGCCGCGTGTACTCGCTATGTCTCCGGATGGTGGGGAACACGGCGGAAGCGGAAGACCTGACTCAAGAGGCGTTCCTGCAGCTTTTTCGGAAGATCTCCACGTTCCGCGGCGAATCCGCCTTTTCCACCTGGCTGCATCGGCTCGCGGTAAACGTGGTGCTGATGAAGTTGCGCAAGAAATCGGGAAAGGAAACTTCGCTCGAGCAAGTGACCGACCCCGATGAGGAATCCGGCACGCCGCGCCGGGATTTTGGCACCTTGGACGTGCGGCTCAGCGGTTCGCTCGACCGCGTGAATTTGCAGCGGGCTGTGGAGCAGTTGCCGCCGGGATACAAGGCCGTTTTCGTTCTGCACGACGTGCAAGGATTCGAGCACAACGAAATCGCCGAGATTATGGGCTGCTCGATCGGAAACTCGAAGTCGCAGTTGCACAAAGCGCGCATGCGCCTGCGGGATTTACTTCATGAGACGGTTCGCGAGAAAGCACGGGAAGAGCGCCGGGCGGCCGGCGGTTCAAGCAGCGAGGATTGATAACCCATGGGTACGCCCTTGAGCACGATCGATTGTAGCCAATTCGCGGATCAGCTTGACGATTGGTTGAGCGGCGAACGTTCCGCCGCCGCGCGCGTGCACGCGCGCGAATGCCCGCACTGTCGCGGCTTGGCCGACGATGTGAGCGCCATCGCGAGGGTGGCTCGTGAATGGTCTCTCGACGACGCAGCGCCGTCTCCCCGGCTGTGGAACGCGCTGCGCGCCCAATTGCAGGAGGAAGGCCTGATTCACGGCGCGGAGCGTCACGTCGCGCCGTTTGCTCCCCAGCCGCGGCCGGAAAATCGCGCGCCGCGATCCGCCGGATTTTTTGCCGGCTGGTTTGCGGGAGCTTTGCGGCCCGCCATGGCTGGCGTGTATCTCGCGCTTCTGGTTGCTCTGTCGTTCCTGTTCGTTGCGCCGAACGGCAAGCAGATCGACGACTCGCGCTGGCTCGCTCGCACGCAAAGATCGGTTAAGCCGCTCAACACGGAACTCGACGCCGTGGAGCACGCCGCGCTCTCCGATCTCGCCAACGTCGATCCCGCTGTTTCCGCCTCGTTTCACCGCAATCTCGCCATCGTTGATAACGACATCACTCTTTGTGAGAAAAACGTCCGTGAACAGCCCGAAAACGAGCTCGCCCGGGATTACCTTTACCAGGCCTACGAGCAGAAGGCGGATTTGCTGGCTCAGATGGCCGACCGCAGGGTGGGGCAATGAGCGCGTGTAAATCGAATTTCGTTTCAGGCGGCTGGAAGCGCTCCGGCCTGCTGATTCCTTGTCTGTTGCTGCTCACGGCGGCGCCCGCTTCCGCGGACCGCATCATTCAGCGGTTCAAAGTGGACGCGCGGCCGGTAATCACCGTTCACAATCCAAGCGGCAAGGTGGTCGTTAAGGCTTGGACAAAATCCGAAGTGATGATCGTCGCCGATCGCGCCAGCAGCCAGGTGGCCATCGACGCGGAAAAGACCGGCAATCGCGTGGACATTACCACGCGGCAAATGTCCGCAAATGTTTCGCCCTCGCAGATGATCGCCGATTATCAGATCGACGTCCCCGAAGACGCCGAACTGCAAATCCACGATGATTCCGGAAACGTGATCGTCAGCAGCGTGCTCGGCGATATGAACGTTGAGACCGTCGGCGCGGGCGTCGATCTGGAGGACGCAGCCGGCTACCTCACCGTCAACACCGTCGGCGGTTCCTTCGTATGCCTGCGCTGCGCCGGCCAGTTGGAAGTTTCCTCGATCAGCGGAAGCCTTCGCTTCGTTGACACGCGCAGCTATCACATCCGCGCGAAAACCTCCACCGGCAACATTCTGTTTGACGGCGAATTTCTGCCCAACGGCTTTTACCGCCTGCGGAATTACAGCGGCAATATCGAAGTTCGCTTCTCGCCCGGTGACTCTTTCGATTTGAGCGCCACTTCGCTAAAGGGCGCCGTCCACAACGAAGCGAAGCTCGCGCCTCCCGCGCATCCCGATCCGTGGACCAGAAATTACGGCAACAGCCTCTTTGGCACCTTCAACACCGGCCGCGCCAAAGTCGAGTTGACTTCCTTCGATGGTACGATCAACATCGTGAAGCGCGACTGAACGCGCGCCTTTCTGTAGCGGCCGCTTTCAGGCGGGCGCATTAATTACATCGCGAGAAGCATTCGATTCGATGACTACTGAAAACCGCTTGCGCCGGTTGGTGTGCCTCACCGGTTTCATGGGCAGCGGCAAATCCACCGCCGCGAAGCAATTATCCGGCCAGCTCGGCTGGATCAACATCGATCTGGACCGCCGCATCACCGACGCTTCGAGTCAAACCATCCCGGAAATTTTCGCAAGGAAGGGCGAGGCCGAATTTCGCCGCATCGAGCACGAGCAACTCGCGCGATTGATCGCCGAAGCGAATGAAGATCGGAAGCCGCGCATCGTTTCACTGGGCGGCGGCACGATCGTGCAGCCGCAAAACATGGCGTTGCTACGCGAAAGCGGCGCGGTGCTGATCTGGCTCGATTGCCCCATCGAGGAACTGCTGATTCGCTGCGCGCAGATCACCGACCGGCCGCTATTTCGCGACGAAGCCAGTTTCCGCCGCCTATTTCAGGAGCGCCTTCCGTTCTACGAAATGTCCGATTATCGCGTGGATTCGAGCGTTCCGCCCGCGCGTCTCGCGGAACAGATTCTTTCGCTTGGCATATTCGGCAAGGTGACGGTGTGAATCGCCTGCCGTTCAGCATTCGCTTGCCGGGCCGGCGCGTAATCGCCATCGCCAGCCTGGCCGCGTGCATAGGATTTTCCTCTGCACTTGCTTTTGCCGCGCGCCGCGCAGAGGGCTCGTCCGTTTTCTCTCCCGACCGCGGCAAATTCAAAATCATGGTCAATGGCGCCCAGGCCGGCGAGGAAGAATTCAGCATTGCGCCCGATGGCGCCAATTGGGTCGCGCACGGCGTCACTGAAATTAAGACTTCCGCCGGCGAGGCGCGCGTCACCGGAAATCTCGTCCTGCACCCGGACGGCACGCCGCTCCGCTACGACTGGTCCACGCAGGGCGCGCAAAAAGCAGCCGCCGCGATCACCTTCAACGGGCCGGTGGCCATGATCGACCTGCGCGTCGAAGGCAAGCGCCCGTACACGCAGCAATTCACGTTCGCCTCGCCGCGCATTGCCATTCTCGATAACAATTTGTACGACCAGTTTGGCGTGCTGGCGCGTCTCTACGATTGGCAAGCCGGCGGCCCGCAGACGTTCCCGGTGCTCATCCCGCAGGCCCTCACGCCCGGCAGCGTCACCGTCAATTCCCTCGGCCAACGGGAATCCGGCGGCAAGCAACTCACCGAGCTGCAAGTAAAGACCTCCGACCTCGAAGTCGATCTCTTCCTTGACGGCAAAAAGCTCGTCCGCATCGTCTCGCCAACCGCCAACGCCGAAATCGTTCGTGAATAGCCGCCAGCCCTCGAATCAGCCGAAAACATCCTGCTAAAATCGGCGATTGACGGCAGGAATCGCGCCGTTTATTTCACCGGGTTAACGGCCGAGGCTGAATGGCCAAGGCTGCGGTATAGCGGCCATGGCCAGAGCGGCGCCGAGCAGCGCAACGTTCTTCATGAAATTGATCTGGTCGTTCATCCGTGCCATCGGATCGGTCAATTTCCAGAACGAGTGCATCGGTGGTGTTGCGCCCAGAAGAAAAATCACGATGAGCAACAGGCCGATGTACGGCCAGAAGCCGAGCAGCACGCTCAAGCCTCCCAGCAGAATCAGCGAGCCGCTGCCCACCACGGCAAGCGTGGGAGCCGGAACGCCTTTTGAAGCGACGAATGGTTTGTACGAACTCATCTTCAAGAAGTGATTGGCCCCGCTGATCAGAAAAAAACCGCCGTAGAGAATTCGCCCGATCAACAGCAGGACAGCGACTGCGGTTGCGCTCATTCGCCTCCCCCTTTTGTGCGCGTTGGCGCGCATTCGGAATTGCGAGGCATCTTACACTCGCCGGGGCGGCGCGTCGATCAATTCAGGGGTCCAGAACTGGGAACGGTATTCTCCGGCGAGTTTCGGATCCAGAGGTCGAGATCTTTCGTGAACCGCGGCTCGGCGTATTTCATCACCGCGTAGCCGCCCACGATCAGATATTCAGCTTCTTCCGCGTTGAACGCGCGTAACAGTTCGCTGAAGTCTGGGGCGTCTGCCATGCTTGAGCTCCTCGGCAACGTCGACCATCTTCCACGCGGCGCGGAAGATCGCCTCATCGCTCTGCCGCTGCCAAAACTCGATGTCGAACGTCCGGTCAGGAAATCCGTTGCGAACCACCCGCGTCTTCCAGCCTGCCTTCTCCGGTCCGCTCATCTCTTTCTCCGTTCGATTCTCCACGTCGTGCCTGCTTCATATCCGGCACGTGTCGTTTAGCCACGCCCCTCGTGCGGTCATCCCGAACCCGTTCCCGACAAGTTCCGTCGAGACCGGGGGTGAGGGATCTGCTGTTGCTCAAGCGCGTATCTCGCCAAGGATGTGCTGCTCCGATCGGCGCCAATCGCCGCTAGATTCCGGTTATCGCCCTTCCTTCAGCCGTTCCGGCCAATTTAGCAGCAGCGTGATCGAATCGGACGCCGCCGGGTCGGCGGACGTGGCCACGATAAACCGGCTGCCATCGCGCGTAACGTCAAACAGCGGGGCGCTGCTCGTCGGCAAGCTCATTTGGAAAAGCGGCTCAATGGACTTCACTGTTAGGGAGTCTCCGCTCGTCGTTAGGTCGGCCTCCATCAGGCGGTTGCCCATCGTCAGGAAAAAGAGCTTGTTTCCCGCCGCCCACCGCACCACCCAGCCGCCTGTCTGAGAAATTTGGTACTTGGCGCCTGTAGCGGGAAACGGAACCACGAACACCTCGGGGCGGCCAGTCTCGTAGGAGAAGTACGCCAGCCAGTGGCCATCCGGTGAAAAATTTCCGTCGTACTGCGCGGCATCCACCGGAGCCGGCTCGAACAGCCTCTTGCTTCCATCGAGATCAAGCAGCCAGTCATTTTGACGCCCCGTTTTCGCGCTGTAAATATCGGAACTGATGTATCGTCCGTCGGGCGACCAATCGACAACCTCGGCCTGAAGCATATCTGGACCAAACTTCAGCAGCGTTTCCTCGGCTCCCGATCCGTCCGCCGGTTTGCGGCAAATGGCCGCCGTCGTTCCAGGATGGCAGGCATACGCGATGTATTTTCCATCCGGAGACCACGCGCCCCAAATTTTTGCGCCGGGGCCAAACGTCAATCGCGTTCCCACGCCTCCTTTTGCCGGATATGACCAAATATCGGTTCCCCCGCTCCCCGCTGTTGCGTCATCGGCCACCACCTGTTTCCCATCCGGCGAGATATCCACGGTAATCCACGGCCGCACATCGCCGACGGTGCTGAGTGAATTTCCATTTCGATCGAACCATTCCAAGCGCGCGTCAGCCGTGCCGCCCTGCCACGCCAGCACGCCGTTACTGGAAGCCGAAAAGTTCTGAGCCTCGCCAATAGGCAAAGCGCTTCCGAATAGCTTTCCGCTCTCCGGATCGAATCCCTCCGCAAAAATTCTTCCGTCGCGAAGAAACAGCAAACTGCCCGACGCGAACTGTGGCAACTGGGCTTGGCTCAAGACAGGCTTCGACTTGCCTGAAACCACCGACGCCATCCGAATCGAAATCGAATGGTCTTTGCCTTCCGACACGTAGAGGAATTCAGTTCCGCCAGGTAGAAAAGCTAGTTCGCCGATCAGAACTGCTTCGCTTCCCGGTTGGACAACCGGCTGCGGAGTTCCTCCACCGGCGGATATCCTGTCGATCGGCCCGCCGCATCGCGGGACGAAAAGGATTACGTTCTCCGAATCCCACGCGCCTCCAGTTTGGCAAGTGGCATCGCCGAGGGTTTGAACCGTTTCGCTCCCAATGGCCACGGTTTTCAACTTGTTATCCGCGAAAAAACCCAGCGACAGTCCATCGGCGGACCAGAAGGGTGATGCGCCGTCATCGGTTCCCGCCAAAGCCGTTGCTGTCCCATCCGCCAGCCGCCTGACCCAAATTTGCGTAATGCCTTTTTGATTGGTGGCCGAAAAGGCCAACTCCTTTCCGTCAGGCGAAACCACTACCGGCCCTGCTCCGAAACTGGAGACGCGAAAACTGGTGCCGGGCGGCGGGGGAATATACGCCAGAGCCGGTGGTTCAGTCGTTTGGCGCGGCGCCAGCCAAGCCCACGTGCCGACGCCCGCGGCAACAATCGCCAATAGCGCTGCAATTCCCCACGGCAGCCAGCGCCACATCGATGCGGGCATCGGCGCGGCAGCGATACCCGACGTCTTTGGCCCGCCCGGTGCGGCGGGTGCGCCGGAAATTACTTCATCGATCGTAATGCGCGCTTCGCCGATGGCTTGCAACCGCTGCTTGGGATCTTTTTGCAGGCAGCGCTGCAAAAGCACGCGAACGCGCGACGGCGTGTCTTTTGGCAATAGTGACCACTCCGGCTCCGCGCGAATCACCGCCGCCAACGTGTCGCTGGTAGTCTCGCCATGA